>JALYRA010000320.1 GCA_030855545.1 Actinomycetota bacterium
CCCTGAACCGGCAGAGCGGCTACCCCGCCTCCTCCAAGCAGCAACTGCTCGTCATCTTCGCCCGGGCGCGCAAGCCCGGCGAGAACCTCCTGGGCGGCATCTCCACCCGCCGCCTCGTCTCGTTCCCGGTCAACCTCAGCCGGTAGACCCCTAATCCCAGTGGTGGGCGGCGGCCCCAGGAGGTTGTCGCCCACCACTCAAGTAGCCTGGCTGCTGTACCGGGCGCTTCGGGCGGCCGATCCCCATGAGTGGGCCTTCTCCCGAGGTCAGCGGGTGGCGCGCCGCTGCCCTCGGGCGACAACGCCTACTCTTGCTTATTGCTGACGACCATCCCGGAGTTCCTGACTGGTGATGCGTCCGCAGACTTGATCCCGTAGACCACGCCGGTAACACGATAACGTACGGCAGCGGTAAAGCACTTGACACGGATTGTGTGTTACGCCATACTCCGGTCATGGCGAAGGAGAAGGTCTACAGCGAGGTACTGAACCTTCGGATCGATGCGGCCATGGCTGCCGAGATCAAGCGGATCGCGGAGCAACGAGGCCGACCTGAGAGCGAGGCAGCGAGAATGCTCCTGGGTTGGGGCATCGCGGCACACCGAGACATGGAGGCGAAGATGCTCCAGCGGCCGTACGACTACGAGGGATCTGAGTTTCCGGTGTCGCTGAGGATCGGCGTCTGGTGGCAGGAACAGGAATTCGAGGGCGAACCGATGAGCGGTTCGCGGGTGCCAGACGAGTGATCGACCAGCCGCTTCCGATTGGCGAGGGGATCGACCTCTACCTCGGCGAGCTGGCGAGGCGCGGCCGAAGCCCTCGCACCCTCGACGGGTACCGCCGCAAGCTGAATGCGCTTGCAGACGACGTTCGCGACGGATACGTCCATCAGCTCACGCGGCGCGACTACGAGCGCTTCCTGAACCGTTGGATAACAGCGGCGCCGTCGACGCTTGCCTCCGCGGTGAGCCTCGTCCGCGGGTTCTCCGAGTACCTCTGGGAACGTGGCTACACAACGGAGCACATGGCGCATGGCTTCAAGCGACCCCGCCGCCCTCGGCCAGAGGACATAAGTGTCGTCTCCGTTAGCCAGGAGGAAGTCGCTCGGATGCTCGACGCGTGCGAAACCTGGCAGGAGTATCTCTGCATGTCCACGGCGGTGTACCTCGGTGCTCGTCGCAGGGCTCTCTCCACGGTCCGTCGGCGCGACGTCGATCTCGACAAGGGAACGATCCGCTTTGTCGAGAAAGGGCCCAAGATCATCGTGAAGCCGATGCCCGACGAGTACGCGCTGGTGCTTCGGGCAGCCGACGCGGACGGCGTTTGGCGGACGACTGACGACTACCTGATCCCGAACCGCCGCCCTGGTGCCGTTCGGAGAGCCGAACGTTCTGACAAGGTCATCTGGTCGACGATCAAGATCGTTGCCGGTCGTGCCGGCGTGGTCTCACATGTCCACGCGCTTCGTGCCGCGTTCGCGGTTCAATTCGACGAGGCGAACCCGGATCAGGTGTTCGCGCTCAAAGAGCTACTCGGCCATGCGCGCGTCGATCAGACGCTGGTGTACCTCCGCCGGAAGGACAAGGCGAAGGCGATGGAGTCGGTACGGACGCTCTCCTGGGGACGCTGCGTGTTTCCGCCCTCAGAGGAAGCCGCGTACAAAAAAGCCCCTATACGCGGGGGCTTTCCGGAAGAGGCCCATACGGGATTCGAACCCGTGCCGCCGCCGTGAGAGGGCGGTGTCCTAGGCCACTAGACGAATGGGCCGTCGCGCGCGGCAGTGTACCGAAACCGGTGCAAGGCTTTACCTGCGCCTGACCTTCGCATGGCCTGCCCCTGGCAGGGCGGCGGGCATCCTCGTTCCACCAGCAATGAAGAGGAGAATCCGCATGAAGCTCATCCTGACCTGCCTGCTCACCACGATCGTCGCGGCCGCTTCGCTCGCCGCGGTGGCAAAGAGCGCGAGCACGGCGCAGACCGTCCGCGTGATCGAGCAGAGCTACTCGATCCGGCTCTCCGCCAGGCCGAAGCCCGGCGTCGTCAAGTTCGTCGTCCGGAACGCCTCCGACGACGGCCACGACCTCTGGCTCCGGGGCGGCGGCAAGACCTGGAAGACGCGTGTCCTCGGCGAGGCCGGCAACGCCACGTTGACGGCGACCCTGAAGAAGGGCGTCAAGTACGCCTACTGGTGCGCTGTCGGCTCGCACCGCTCGAAGGGCATGAGCGGCACGTTCGTCGCCCGTTAGGGGTCGACGACGCGCAGGGCGGCCTTCCCATGGGCCGCCCCTGCGCTTTCATCCCGGAACGGGGGGCATATCCAGCTCATGGCACACGCGAAGCGGACGATCCTCTTGGTCGAGGACGAGGAGTCGATCACCACGCCTCTCGCCGAGGCGCTCGAGCGGGACGGCTTCCACACCGAGGTCGCGCACACGGTCGCGGACGGGCTCGAACGCGGCCGCGCGCTCAGCCCCGACCTCGTCCTGCTCGACATCGGCCTGCCGGACGGCTCCGGCCTCGACGTCTGCCGCGGGCTTCGCGCCGATTCGAGCGTCCCGATCATCATCCTCTCGGCGCGCGGCGAGGAGGCCGACCGGGTTGTCGGACTCGAGCTCGGCGCCGACGACAACGTCGTCAAGCCGTTCAGCGCCCGCGAGGTGATCGCACGGATTCGCGCCGTTCTCAGGCGCACGGCCGCGCCCGTCGCAGCGCCGGACGGGCCCGTCGAGATCGGCTCCGTCCGTCTCGACCCCGCCCGCCGCAGCGTCAGCTTCGACGGCAAGGAAGTCGAGCTCGCCCGCAAGGAGTTCGACCTGCTGACGCTGCTGATGCGGGAGGCCGGGACCGTCGTCAAGCGAGAGCGGCTGATCGACGAGGTCTGGGACGTGAACTGGTTCGGCTCGACGAAGACGCTCGACGTCCACGTCGGCGCGCTCCGGAAGAAGCTCGACCCGAGCTACATCCACACCGTTCGCGGCGTCGGCTTCCGCTTCGTCTCGAACGAGGAGCTCGCGTGAGCCTTCGGCTCAGGCTGCTCGCCGCGTTCGCCTACGTGCTCGTGCTCGTCCTCGTCGCGCTCGAGATCCCGCTCGTCCTCAGTCTCTCGAGCCGGGTCGACAACGAGGTGCGCTCGCAGGCAGCGTCGCAGGCGCAGGTCGTCGCGGCGTCCGCGTCGGCGCGACTCGGCGAGCGCGCCCAACTTCAGCGCGTCGTCGAGCAGGCGGGACGCGACCTCGGCGCGCGCGTGGTCGTCGTCGACGACAAAGGCCGGTTGCTGGCGGACTCCTCGGGCGGCGAGCTGCGAGACGAGTCCTACGCGACGCGGCCCGAGATCGCCGCGGCGCTCGCCGGTCGCGCAGAGCAAGGGACACGGCAGAGCGACACACTCGGCGACGAGCTGCTCTACACGGCAGTCCCGATCCTCGACGAGGGGCGCACCGTCGGAGCGGTACGGGTGACCCAGAGCAACGCCGCGGTCGGCGACCGTGTGCGCCGCAACGTGCTCGTCGTCGTCGGTGTCGGATTGGCGGCGCTTGCGCTGGGGCTCGTGCTCGCGTGGGTCCTCGCCGGGTCGCTCGCGCGGCCGCTGCGCGCACTGGCGGGCACGGCGCGTCGCGTCGAGGACGGTGAGCTCGACGCCCGGGCCGACGTCTCTGGCGCCCGCGAGCATCAGGAGGTCGCCCTCGCCTTCAACGACATGACCGAACGGCTCGGCCAGGCGCTCGAGGCGCAGAAGGAGTTCGTCGGCAACGCCTCGCATCAGCTGCGAACGCCGCTGACGGGACTGCGCCTGCGGCTCGAGGCGGCAGGAATGAAGTCCGACGATCCGGCCGTGCGGAAAGAGCTCGAGCTCGCCGACGCGGAGGTCGAGCGATTGACGCGTCTGCTCAACGCGCTGCTGACGCTCGCCCGTGACGGGGAGCGCCCGAACCTTCGTGCGCCCGTGTCCCTTCGCGCCGCGTCGGAAGCCGCGCACGAGCGTTGGCTTCCGCGCGCGGAGGCGAGCGGCCACGTCCTCGTCCTCGACGGTGACGGCGACGCGTTCGTCCGCGCCGGCGAGGAGGATCTCGCGATCGCGCTCGACAACCTGATCGAGAACGCGCTCGTCTACGCGCCCTCTGGCACGACGGTGACGGTGAGCTGGGACGAGCAGGGCCGACTGGCGGTCCTCGACGAGGGGCCGGGCGTTGCGCCTGGCGAGGAGCGCCGAGTCTTCGAGCGCTTTCGGCGCGGCGGCACGGACCGCCCCGGCACGGGCCTTGGGCTCGCGATTGTCGAGACGCTCGCGCGGCGCTGGGGCGGATCCGCCTCGATCCGATCCCGCGAGGAGGGCGGCGCATGCGCCGAGGTCGTCCTCCCGAAGGCAGCGAGCCGATGAAGACGGTCCTGGTCGGCATGCTCGGGCTCATGCTTGCGGTCGCGGTCGGCTTCGGCGTCCATCTGATCACGCGCGACACGATCTCGCTGCCCGTCGTCCAGCTCGAGCGACCGCCTGCGGCGCCGCCGACGACGCCAGCTCCCCCGACGACCGAGGAGACGAGCACCGGCGAGCTCGAGACGGAGCCGGAGGCCGGAACCGAGACGGAGGATTCCTCCGGGCGCGGCCGGGGTCGCGGCCGGGGCGGCAACTCCGGACAAGGTGGCGGCGACGACTAGAGCGTAGGATCCCGCGTCGTGGCCACCGATCCGCAGCGGGAGAAGCGACGCCTGATTCTGCGCGCGGCGATCACCGTCTTCGCGCGCTCCGGGTACCACACGAGCCGGGTCTCGGACGTCGCCAAGGAGGCGGGCGTCGCCTACGGGCTCGTCTACCACTACTTCGGCTCGAAGGAAGACCTGCTCGAGACGATCTTCCGGCGCACCTGGTCGCGGATGCTCGAGGCCGTGAAGGTCGTGGAGCAGGAGGGAGCGTCGGCCCGCGAGCAGCTCGCGGGCGTCGCGCACATCGTCCTCGGTGGCTGGCTCGCCGACCCTGATCTCGTGCGAGTCCTCGTCCGAGAGGTGGCGCGCTCGCCGCAGCTCGGACGTGAGGTCGACGAGATCTCGCACGCGTTCGAGGCGCTCGAGCGGATCGTCGCCCGCGGTCAGGAGCGGGGGGAGCTGCGCCCCGGGATCGATCCGAAGCTCGCCGCGTGGGTGCTCTACGGGGCGCTCGAGGAGATCCTCACCGGCTGGGTCTTCGAACGGCTTCCGGCCGGGGCCGAGGACGTGGAACGGGCAGAGAAGACCGTCGTCGAGCTCCTCACCGACGGCCTCGCCGTGGATTGACTCGTCAATCAGTTGCGATTGATTATTCAGTCAATTGCGGATTGCATTCAGCTGCGTTTGAATCCTGAATTACCGCGGTAGACCTCGACGGTCATTCCGCGATTTCGGGAGGAACAACGTATGAGGTTTCGTGTGCTTCTGCTCGCCCTCGTCGTCGCCGCAGGTGGCACGATCGCTGGGGCAAAGGCGTTGGAAGAGGAGACGCTCGATCCGGTGCGCAACGTGGCGCTGCCGTGTGAAGCGGTCTCGACACCCGGTCTCGCGCCCCGCGCGGCGAAGAACATCGCGCACGTCGCGAACGTCTGCGGTTTCGTCGGCACGGAC
>JALYRA010000233.1 GCA_030855545.1 Actinomycetota bacterium
GCACGGAAACTGGGGCTGGCGCCTTGAACCGAAAGAACTGACGTCCGCACACGCAAAGCGTCTGCACGCGCTCACCGACGCCTCTGGACGGCTGTGAGATGCTCGCCCGCGTGACGGGCCAACTGCCACCCCGCGGAGGGCCGACGTCCGCCGCTACCGGCCGTAGCGCATCGATACCGCTCGGCGTTGTACAACCGATGGATCCCCGCCACGAGAGACTCGCGCGGAACGAGGCGTTGTTCCGCGACGTCAACGAACGCGTGCGCGCGATCGCGGCCGTGCACGGCGACGACGATCACATCTACGAGTTCTACTGCGAATGCTCGAACGCCGACTGCACGTTCCAGCTGAGAGCCACGCTTGCGGAGTACGAAACGGTTCGGGCGCACGCAACGCGCTTCCTGGTCGCGGCCGAGCATGCCATGCCCGAAATCGAGACGGTCGTCGAGAAGAACCCTGGCTATTGGGTGGTGCAGAAGTACGGCGCGCCCGGCGCGCTCGTCGAGGAGCTCGACCCGAGGGATTAGGCAGGCTCGACAGGCAGACCGCTCGCGACCGCGCGCTGCCCGGCGCGCTCGAAGATCACGTCGACGACGTCGTTCTGCCGGTAGGTGCCGGCGACTCCGAAGACGATCGACGTCCAGCGCCAGAACCCGAGGCGGCCTTCCTGCCTCAGCTCGCGGCCGAAGACGAGCGACCCACCCTCCACGCGGAAGTCGGCGCCCTCGCGCTGCGCGACGCCGTTGACGTAGACCTCGAAGGGCCGCTCGATACCCGCCGGGAGCTCGACGAGGGTTCCGCTGCGCACCTGTCTCCTCACCTTCATAGAATGACGATCCGTGCGCCGCTCCCTCGCAGTTGTCGTGCTCTGCGCGCTCACGCTGGCCGGCGCAGCCTTCGGCGCCGAGACCGGCTTCGCGCCCGTCGAGCCCGCCTCCCCGAACGCCGAGCGGATCAACGACAGCTACTACTGGGTCTCGATCTTCACCGGGGCGATCTTCGTGCTCGTCCAGGGCGCGTTGATCTGGTTCATCGTCCGCTACCGCGCCGACCGCCGCCGTCGCGACGAGGACGGCGCCCAGATCCACGGCAACACGAACCTCGAGCTCGCCTGGACGATCGCGCCTGTCCTCGTCCTCGTTGCGATCGGGTCGTTCGTGTTCTACAAGCTGCCCGGGATCCAGAACGTCCCGGCGGCCGACCGCGTCGAGGTGAAGGTCGAGGGCTACCGCTACTACTGGAACTACACCTATCCGAACGGCGTCATCGCCGTCGACAAGCTGCGTGCGCCGGTGGGCCAGACGACGCGGCTCGAGGTCTCCGCGCCCGACTTCGAGGTGATCCACTCCTGGTGGATCCCGGCGCTCGGCGGCAAGTTCGACGCGATTCCCGGCGTGACGAACGAGACGTGGTTCAACCCGACCGCGGCCGGCGTCTACCGGGGCCAGTGCGCCGAGTTCTGCGGCATCCAGCACGCCGTCATGCGCGCCGAGGTGGAGGCGATGCCGCGCGAGGAGTTCGACTCGTGGCTCGCACAGGAGGCGACTGACCAGGAAGCGGGCACCTCGGATCTCGGCGAGCAGACCTACCTCGGCGCCTGCGCCAAGTGTCACGGCCTCGCCGGCGACGGCGGGATCGGGCCGCGGCTGCAGGGCAATCAGATCGCCGGCGACGCGGCCGCCGTCGAGCAGGTCGTCCGCAACGGGCGCGACGAGATGCCGCCGGTCGGCAAGGACTGGGAGGATCGCCAGATGACGGCGCTGACCAAGTACCTCGAGGAGGAGCTCGTTGGCGGTTAACGCGGAACCGCAGATCCCCGCCTGGCAGCGCGGCCGCATGGCGAGCTGGCTCGTCACCGTCGACCACAAGCGGATCGGGATCATGTACCTCGCGACCGCGGGACTCTTCTTCGTCGCAGGCGGGATCATGGCGCTCCTGATCCGGACGCAGCTCTCGCAGGCCGGCAACGGCTTCATCGAGCGCGACGGCTACAACGAGCTCTTCACCATGCACGGCACGACGATGATCTTCCTCGTCGTCGTCCCGATCCTGGCCGGCTTCGCCAACTTCCTCCTGCCGTTGATGATCGGCGCCCGCGACATGGCCTTCCCGCGGCTGAACGCGTTCTCGTACTGGCTGTTCCTCTTCGGCGGCATCATCCTGCTGCTCTCGTTCTTCGCCGAGGGCGGCGCCGCGCGCACCGGCTGGACGAGCTACCCGCCGAACTCCGTGTACTCGAGCGGCAACGGCCAGGACCTCTGGATCCTCGCGCTCCACGTGCTGACGATCTCGTCGCTCGTCGGCGCGATCAACTTCGTCGTCACGATCCACAACCTGCGGACGCGCGGGATGAGCTGGACGCGGATGCCCCTCTTCGTCTGGGCAATCGAGATCTACGCGGGGCTGCTGATCGTCGTGCTACCGACGCTCTCGGCGGGGCTGACACTGCTTCTCCTCGACCGCCAGGCCGGCACGAACTTCTTCATCCCGAGCGAGGGCGGCAGCGCCGTTCTCTACCAGCACGCCTTCTGGTTCTTCGGGCACCCGGAGGTCTACATCATGATCCTGCCCGTGATGGGGATCATCTCCGAGGTCCTCCCCGTCTTCGCGCGCAAGCCGATCTTCGGCTACAAGGCGATCGCGTTCTCGACGGTCGCGATCGGCTTCTTCTCGATGCTCGTCTGGGCGCACCACATGTTCACGGTCGGGATGCCGGGCTTCCTCAACGCCTTCTTCATGGTCTCCTCGATGGTGATCGCGGTGCCCACCGGCGTGAAGATCTTCAACTGGCTCGCGACGCTCTGGCGCGGCAACCTGCACTTCGACACGGCGATGCTCTACGCGCTCGGCTTCCTCTCGGTCTTCACGGTCGGCGGCCTCTCCGGGATCTTCCTCGCCGCGTTCCCGATCGACTGGCAGGTGCACGACACCTACTACGTCGTCGCCCACCTGCACTACGTCCTCTTCGGCGGCTCGATCCTCGGCATCCTCGCCGGGATCTACTACTGGTGGCCCAAGTTCTTCGGCCGGCTGCTCGACGAGCGACTCGGGAAGCTCTCCTTCTGGCTCGTCTTCATCGGCTTCAACGTCACCTTCTTCCCGCAGCACATGCTGGGCCTGCTCGGGATGCCGCGGCGGATCTACACCTACGAGGACACGGGCCTGCTGCAGGAGTACAACCTCGCCTCGACGATCGGCTCCTACGTGATGGGCCTCGGGCTCCTGATCGTGCTCGCCAACATGATCCGCTCGCGCAAGGGCCGCCGCGCGGGCAACGATCCGTGGCTTGCGGACACGCTCGAGTGGTACACGACCTCACCACCGCCGGCGCACAACTTCGACGAGGTGCCGTACGTGACGAGCGCGCGACCGCTCTACGACCTGCGCAGGCGCCTGAAGGAGCGCGGTGAGCTCTAGGCCCGGATTCTGGTTGCAGCTCGCTGCGCTTGCGGGCGTCGCCGGCACGCTGCTCGCAGTCGTCTCCGGGAGCCTCGGCGTCGAGCACGAGGCGGTGTCGACGCTCGCCGTGCCGCCGCTCGCCGCGATCGCGATCGCCGCGTGGTGGGCGCACCGGCGCCTGCTCGCGCCCTCGCTTCTCGCCCTCGCGCTCCTCGGTGCAGCCGCTGCCGTCACCGCCGACGGGTTGCATGTCGCGCTCGCGGCCGCGGCGCTCGCCGCCGCCGCCATCTCGGCCGTGCAGTGCTTCCGCGGAGAACCCGTGGCCGCCGGCGTCTGGCGCGACTATGTCACGCTGACGAAGCCGAGGATCATGAGCCTCCTCCTCGTAACCGGCGCCGGCGGGATGTTCGTCGGCGCGCAGGGCGTCCCGGACGGCTGGCTCTTCGGCGCTGCGATGGCCGGCCTCGCGCTCGCCTGCGGCGGTGCCAGCGCGCTCAACCACGTCCTCGACGCAGACATCGACCGGCTGATGGGAAAGCGCACCGAGAAGCGCCCGGTCGCCGCCGGACGCCTCGCGCCGTCCCGCGCGCTCGAGTTCGGCTTGACGCTCTCCGCCCTCTCGTTCGTCCTGCTCGCGAGCACGGTCAACGTCCTCACGGCGACGCTCGCCCTCGTCGGCAACCTCTTCTACGTCCTCGTCTACACCCGCTGGCTGAAGCGCTCGACGCCGCAGAACATCGTCATCGGCGGCGCGGCGGGCGCCGTCCCGCCGCTCGTCGGCTACGCCGCCGCGAGCGGGAACCTCGGCCTCCCCGCCCTCTGGCTCTTCCTGATCGTCTTCCTCTGGACGCCGCCCCACTTCTGGGCGCTCGCGCTCCTGATCAAGGAGAACTACGCAGCCGCGAAGGTGCCGATGCTGCCGGTCGTGAAGGGCGACGACGAGACGACGAAGCAGATCATCCTCTACTCCGTGGTGCTGGTCGCGTTCACGCTCGCGGTCGGCTTCTGGCTCGGGCCGGTGTACTCAACCGCCGCGACGCTGCTCGGCGTCGTCTTCCTCGGCATGGCGTGGCAGCTCCGGCGCGCACCGACGCGCCGCAACGCCGGCCTCCTCTTCCACTACTCGCTCCTCTACCTGGCGCTGCTGTTCGTGGCGGCGGCTGTGGATCCGGTGCTGTGAAAGAGATCACCCCCGAGCTCGAGCGGAAGAATCTGATTCTGGGCTGGGCGCTCTTCGGTGTCTTCCTGCTCCTCTTCGCCGGGACGGTCGGCGTCGCGCTCCTCTACCTCGCCTTCGACTGACGATCTTCCTCGCCCAGCCGGAGTCGCCCGCGCCGGGGATCCGAACGGCGGTGAAAGACCTCTTCGACACGGCCGGGCTCGAGACGACGTACGGCTCGGCCATCTTCGCCGGGCACGTACCGCGAGAGACGGCCACCGCCGTGCGTCTGCTCGAGGAGGCCGGCTACGCGACCGTCGGCAAGGCGAACCTGCACGAGTTCGCGTACGGCACCACTTCGGAGAACCCGCACTTCGGCGACGTGCCGAACCCGCGCTTTCCTGGCCGCATCGCCGGCGGCTCGAGCGGCGGCTCGGCGGCCGCGATCATCGCTGGCCTCGCGGACGTCGGCCTCGGCACCGACTCGGCCGGCTCGATCCGGATCCCCGCCGCCTGCTGCGGCATCGTCGGGCACAAGCCGACGCACGGGCTCGTCCCGCTCGAGCGCTGTTGGCCGCTCGCCGCAAGCTTCGACACCGCCGGGCCGCTCGCCCTCGACGTCGAGGGCTGCGAGCGCATGCTGGCCGCGCTCGTTCCCGGTTTCGGGCGGATCGAGCTCGAATCGCTCGAGGAGCTCGAAGTGGGCGTCGCCTGGACGGAGCTCGCCGACCCGCTCGTGCGCGGCCGGGTTGAGGAGGCGGTTGCGCGGTTCCCTCGCCGGCGGCCGGTCGAGCTGCCGCTGGTCGAGAGCGAGACGTACGCGGTCTTCATGCGCGAGGCAGCCGACGTGCACCGGGAGCTCTTCGCCGAGCGCGCCGAGGGCTACGGGGAAGACGTCCGCCAGAAGCTCGAGCGGTGCCTCGCCGTGACCGACGCCGAGGCCGAGCGGGGCGAGCGGCTGCGACGCGAGTATCGCGAGCGAGCCGAGGAGGCGATGGACGGGCTCGACCTGCTGCTGACGCCGACGCTGCCGATCGTCGCACCGCCGCTCGAACGCGGGACGGTCGGCGACCTCGACGTGCGGGAGGCACTGATCCGCTTCACCTACCCGTTCTCGGCTCTGGGGTGGCCCGCGCTCGCGCTGCCCTGCGGACTGGCCGAGGGCGGGCTGCCCGCGTCGCTCCAGATCGCCGGGCGTGCCGGCGCCGACGGGCTCGTGCTCGCGGCGGCTCGTCTGCTATCCCTCGTTTGAGGGACGGCCCGGCCCGTTCACCGGCCGAAGTACAAGGGACGATGTTCTCCTCCCGTCTCCTAGCAGTCTGCGTCTTCGCGCTGGTCCTCACCGGCAGCGCCCACGCGCGGCCCGCCCCTGGGCCGGACGGCCTGAAAGCCTTCCTGCTGCGCGCAGACGAGCCCGTCAAGCACGAATTCAATCGCACGCCCTCGTTCGCATGGGCGCCCGTTCGTGGAGCCCTCCGCTACGAGCTCGAGCTCGCCACGAGTAAGACGTTCACGGAGAGCTCGATCGTCTGGTCGAACACGAACGACGAGCTCGTCGTCGAGGCGCCGGCCGAGGCCGGGGCGGGCGCGGCAGCCGCCACGATCGAGACGGCTGCGCAGAGGCTGAAGAAGCTCTACGCGAACCTGCGCTCACCGGCCGTGTCGATCGACGTCGCGCTGCCGTGGATCACAGGCTCTCCGTACGCCCTCTACGCACACGTCCGCGCAATCACGAAGGCCGGTCCCACTTCCTGGAGCAGGCCCTACGGCTTCAACGTCCGCTGGGCGAGCATCCCCAAGGATCTGGACAGCCCGCATCCCGGGCTCGTGCGCTGGTCGCCGGTCGAAGGCGCGACCGCCTATCAGGTGTGGCTGTTCGGAGCCAGGAAGACGTTCATGACCACGACGAACGTCGCGGACGCACGCGACCTTTACACCTTCCACCGCGGCAATCCCTTCTTCACGGGCACGATCTCGTTTCGGGTCCGTGCGCAGCGCACGCTCTACGGAGACGTCGTCTCCGGGCTGCCGGCGACGTCGTGGGGGCCATGGAGCCCGATCTACACCGACGTGCAACCGCCGCTGTCGCTCGGGGTGCTCGACAACTTTGGAACCGTATCGGACGTCCAGTCGGACTCCTCCGCCGATCGGGCGCACGCTCTGACCCCGGGTTTCGTGTTCCGGGGGGACCGCGGCGGTTCGATGGACTCCATGAGCGGTTCTCCGGCCGAGCTCTTCCGCGTGTACGTCGCGACCGACAAAGACTGCGTCAACATCGTCTTCCGCGGCGCAGTCGTCGGCAGTCCGGCGTACGCACCCCGAACGACAGGCCCGCTGATCCTTCCGAACGACACGGCCAGCATCGAGACGGCGCGGAGGAGCCAGCTCGGCCTGGACACCGGCGGCGAGGGCATGGCGCTGATGGCCGACGGCACCAAGTCGAAGTCGAACGAAGCCACGGTTGCGGCAACGACCGGCGGCTCGGCCGGCAGCGCTACCCCCCCAACGACCGACAGCATCGGGCTCGCGAAGGTCGACCTACCGGACACCGCGTGGCCCACGGGCGGTTACTACTGGACCGTCGTCCCCGTCGTCGCGCTGCCCAAGCCGACCGACACACTGCTGGCGCCGGGCGCGTCATCGCCGGTCGAGTACCGCGAGACCGAGCTGCCGCAGGACGCTTGCCAGTCCGGTCGCGTGATGCGCTTCGGCAAGACGACCCCGCCGGTCGTCACGTCCTCGAACCGCCCCTTCGCGAGCGGTCTCTCGCCCAAGGGCCGGCTGATCTCGGCCGCACGGTCGGGGCCGTCGTTCTACGGCACCCCACTCGTCGCATGGGAGTCGGTGCTCGGCGCGCAGGAGTACGAGATCCAGTGGAGCAAGTCGGCGAATCCGTGGAAGCCGCTCGGCTCGCTGACGACCCCCGCCACATCGTCGATGCTTCCGCTCGAGCCGGGAACCTGGTACTACCGCGTCCGTGGCTACAACTATTCGCTTCTGAAGCGCCCGCAGATGGCGTGGTCTCAACCGACGGGGCTGATCCTCTCGAAGCCGACGTTCACCGTCGTAAGGGGTGGTCGTTAGGCTCCCCGCGTGGAGCCCGACGACGACCTCGCGTTCGCCCTCTCGCTCGCCGACGACGCTGACGCAATCTCCCTCGCACGGTTCCGCGCTCTCGATCTGCAGGTCGAGACGAAGCCCGACCTGACGCCCGTCTCCGAGGCCGACCGCGCCGTCGAGGCGGCGTTGCGCGAACGGCTCGGCCGCGACCGGCCCGGCGAGCCCGTCCTCGGCGAGGAGGAGGGCGGCGAGGACGAGAGCGGCTGGATCCTCGACCCGATCGACGGAACGCGGAACTACACGCGCGGGATTCCCGTCTGGGCGACGCTGATCGCCTACGCGGATCGGGTTGCGGTCGTCTCGGCTCCCGCGCTCGGCCGCCGCTGGTGGGCGGAGCGCGGCGCCGGCGCGTACGCAAACGGCGAGCCGATCTGCGTCTCGGCGATCGAACGCCTCGAGGACGCGACGCTCCTGTACGCGCTCGACAGACCCGTACCCGAGGCGGCGTGGAGTGCCTGGCACGTGCGCGGCTTCGGCGACTTCTGGGCGCACATGCTCGTCGCGGAGGGCGCGGCCGAAATCGCCGTCGACGCGGCGGGCCTCGCGATCTGGGACCGGGCGCCGCTCGGGATCATCCTCGAGGAGGCGGGCGGGCGCTTCGACACCCCTGTCTCGTCGAACGGCGTCCTCGACCTCAATGAGCTGCTTTGACCGCCGCCTCGTAGATCCGGTCGCGACCGAACTGGTCGAGCTCGGCCGAGAGCAGGTCGCTCGGGCTCGGTGGCCCGCCCGCGGGTGGAGCCAGCGCCTCGCCGTCGACGGCAACGCGCTCCAGCTTCTCGGCAGCGCGATGAGTGAGCTCCACCTGCCTGCGCAGCCGAGTGCGCAGCCAGCCGGCGAGGAGGAGCGCGTCCGCCTTTGGCCCGGTGACGGAGAGCCGCTTGACCTTCTTGATCTCCGGCCACTCGGCGGCGAGCCGACCGCGCCAGCCCACCGACCGTCCCCAGGCGATGTCGGAGACGGCGATCCGGTCGAAGTGCTCGGCGAGCTCCCCGAACCCGCGCGCGAGGCCGCGCCACTCGGCCGAGTCGACGACGAGGCGGTCGCAGACGTCGATCAACTGCTCGAGCTCGGGCTCGCCCCAGGGAGGCAGCCCGCGCCAGCGGCAGAACGTCGGCAGGTCGGCGATCAGTAGCGGCTGCACGATCGACGCCGGCGCCCTGGCACGCTTGCCGCCGAGGCGCAGCTCGATCACCTCCGAGCAGACCTGCCGCGTCGAGCCCGGAATCCTGAAGCAACGCAGCGCCACGTTCACACCGATCGAGTCGCGGCGCTTCGGGTCGGGGAAGAGCAGGATCGCCCGCGACGGGTGGAGCTCGTCGAGGCCCGCGAGCGTGCGGCGAGCCGCGTTTGCCCACTCCGGCGGCGCCCAGGCGACGTGGGTCATCACACTCGTTCTCGTGCCGGAAGTCTCCTCGTTGGCGCGCAGCTCGGCGAGACGATGCTCGACTTCGGCGACGACGCCCATCAGATGGTCTCCATCTAGTGCCGCCGCCAGCTCCGGCCGTCGCGGTGAAGCAGGTCGTCCCCCGTTCGCGGCCCCCACGTGCCCGCTGCGTAGTTCGGGAACGACGGGCGGTCGCGCTTCCAGGCCGCGACGATCGAGTCGACGAGCGCCCACTGCTCCTCGACCTCGTCCGCACGTGTGAAGAGGGTCGCGTCGCCGAGCATCGCATCGAGGATCAGCCGCTCGTACGCCTCCGGGAGCCCCGTCCGGAAGGCGCCGCCGTAGAGGAAGTCCATGTGCACCGTGCGGATCGACATGCCGGCGCCCGGCACCTTCGCGCCGATCGCGAGCGAGACGCCTTCGTCCGGTTGCACGTGGATCAGGAGAACGTTCGGCCGGAGCCCATCGCCGGCGATCTCCGCGAACGGCGGGTGTGGCGCGCGCTGGAACTGGATCGCGATCGTTGTCTCACGGCGCGCCATCCGTTTGCCCGCGCGTACGTAGAACGGCGTATCCGCCCAGCGCCAGTTGTCGACGTAGAGCTTCGCGGCGATGTACGTGTCGGTGGACGAGTCGCTCGCAACCCCGTCCTCCTCGCGATAGCCCGGCTCTTCCTCGCCCTCGACGAAGCCGCGTCCGTACTGGCCGCGCACGACCGACTTCGGCCCGGGCGTGTGCAGCGAGCGGAGCACCTTCACCTTCTCGTTCCGCACCGAGTCGGCGGTGAAGTCGATCGGCGGCTCCATCGCGGTGAGCGCGACGAGCTGGAGCAGATGGTTCTGGAAGACGTCCCGGATCACGCCCGCCTCCTCGTAGAACGCTGCGCGGCCCTCGATCCCGATCGACTCGGCCACCGTGATCTGGACATGGTCGATGAACTGGCGGTTCCAGATCGGCTCGAAGATGCCGTTCGCGAACCGCAGCGCCATCATGTTCTGCACCGTCTCCTTGCCGAGGTAGTGGTCGATCCGGTAGAGCTCGTCCTCGGCGAAGTGGGTGAGCAGCGTCTCGTTCAGCCGGCCCGCTGACTCGCCATCCCGCCCGAATGGCTTTTCGACGATCAGCCGCGTCCATCCTTCGTGGCTGCGCCGCTCGCCGAGCTCGTTGACGATCGTCTCGAAGGCGATCGGCGGGACTGCGAGGTAGTAGACGCGGTTCGAGCCTGTGCCGCGCTGCTCGTCCAGCTCGCGCAGAACCTCCACGACCTTGTCCTCCCCGGCGTCGTCTGCGAAATCCGTGGCGACGTAGCGCATCGCCGCCGCGAGCTCCTTCCAGACGTCAGCGCGAAGCTCGTCACGCCCGTGCTCGACGACCGCCTCCTTCATCTCCGCGATCCATTGCTTCGTCGTCTGCTCGGTGCGCGCAACGCCGACGATCCCGAACCGCTCCGGCAGGAGCTGGCGGGCGGCGAGCGAGTAGAGCGCCGGGAAGAGCTTCCGCCGGGTCAGGTCGCCGGAAGCACCGAAGATGACGAGCGCGCAGGGGTCCGGGTTGCGCCGGAGACGGAGTCCTTCGAGGAGCGGGTTGTCGTCGGCCGTGCTCAACGCGGATCGGAGCCCTTCTTTGCAGCCTTGACCGCCTTCACCGCATGGCCGCCGAACTGGTTCCTGAGGGCGGCTTGGACCTTCGCCGAGAAGTCGATCTCACGGCGCGAGGCGAAGCGCGCGAAGAGCGCGGAGGTGATCGCCGGCAGCGGCACGTTCGAGTTGATCGCCTCGTTGATCGTCCAGCGGCCCTCGCCGGAGTCCTCCACGTACGGTGCGATGTCATCGAGGTGGTCGCCGTGCTGCTCCATCGCGGCGTGGAGCAACTCGAGGAGCCACGAGCGGACGACGGAGCCGTAGCGCCAGATGCCTGCCAGCTCGCTCAGGTCGAGCTCGAACTCGGAGTGGTACATCAGCTCGAAGCCCTCGGCATAGGCCTGCATCAGCCCGTACTCGATCCCGTTGTGGACCATCTTCGTGTAGTGGCCGGCGCCTGAGGGTCCGACGTGGGCGTAGCCGCCCTCCGGTGCGAGCGCCTCGCAGATCGGGCGCAGCCGCTTCAGCGGCGCCTTGTCGCCGCCCGCCATGAGGCAGAAGCCGACCTCGAGACCCCAGATGCCACCGGAAACACCGATGTCGACGAAGGAGACCTTCTGCTTCCTGGCCTCCTTGTATCGCCGCTGGGAGTCGCGGAAGTTCGAGTTGCCGCCGTCGATGATGGTGTCGCCGGGTTCGAGGATCCCGAGCAGCTTCTGGAAGGTGTCCTCCGTGATCTTTCCGGCGGGAACCATCATCCAGATGTGCCGCGGCGCCTCGAGCTGCTTCGTCAGCGCCCCGATCGTCTTCGCGGTCGAGGTGACGTTCGGGTCGTACGTCTTCACGTCGTGGCCCGCCTTTGCGAGCCGCTTGGTCATGCCCGAGCCCATGCGGCCGAGCCCCACCATGCCGAGTTGCATCAGATCTCCTCCAGTCTGAGTCGGATCACGCGGCGGCCGCGCTCCTCGAGCGCAGCGAGGTCTCCCGCGGCCTGGGAGCGGATCAAGCGGCCGAAGCCGAAGTCGCGCCCCGGAATCGGGATCTCGGCGCCGGTCTCGTCGACGACCTGAACGAAGAGGCCGCTGTTCGGGCCGCCCTTGTGCAGCTGACCCGTCGAGTGCAAGTAGCGGGGTCCGAGGCCGCTCGTGACGACGCACCCCGTCGCGTGCGCGCGGTCGACGAGCGGCTGCAACTCGTCCTCGCGCGCGGGATCGACGAAGGCCTGGATGCAGACGTAGTCGCGGCCCGCCTCCGCCTGCGCGAGCAGCTCGTCGAGCGAGCCGCGCGGCGCCACGTCCGGCTCGCCCGCGGCCAGCACCTCGTTCGTCCGGTCCTTCGCCGCCTGCACGTCCGGCTGGTCGAACGGGTTGATCCCGAGCTCGTGCCCCGCGACCGCAGTCGCGAACTCCCAGCGGAAGAACTCCCCGGCCAGGTCATAAGGGTTGACGAGGTCGAGCTCGACCTGCTGGCGGTCTGATCCGTCCGGTGACTCGCCCGGTGCCGGTACGAGTCCCTTCCCGTGCTTTCCGGTCGACTCGGCCAGGAGCTGCTCTGCCCAAAGGCCGAAGCCCGTGGCGGACTCGTCGATGCAGACCTTGTCTCGTCCCTGCTGGGCGCCCTCGCCGAGCTGAAGGCCCAGATCGAGACCGGGGTTCCCGACTTCGTGGTGGCAGGCGATCGCCATCTCCGCGGCGACCTGGAGGAACCGCTCGATGTCGACGCCCATCAGCGCCGCCGCCACCATCCCGAAGTTCGAGAGCGCCGAGTAGCGGCCCCCGATCTCCGGCTCGCCCGGGAAGACGGCACGGAAACCGCGCTCGTGCGCCAGCCCGTCCAGCTCGGAGCCTGGGTCGGTGATGGCGACGAACTGGAGGCCGCGCCCGCCCGTGCGCTCCCAGAAGTAGTCGAGGTGGGAGCGCGTCTCGATCGTCGAGCCAGACTTGGAGGACGCGATGAACAGCGTCTGCTCGAGGTCGAGCTCCCGCTCGAGTCGGCGGATCGCCTCTGGATGCGTCGTGTCGAGCACGTGGAACGACTCGACGCCGAAGCCGCGCTTCAGCACCTCCGGCGCGAGCGACGAGCCGCCCATCCCGAGGAGGACGCAGTCGTGGAACTGCTCGATCGCGGCTTCGGCGAACGCGTTCAGCTCGTCGGTGTGCAGGCGCACGCGGGTGACGACGTCGAGCCAGCCGAGCCACCTGTCCTCACCGGAGTCGGTCCAGAGCGACGCGTCGTAACCCCAGATCCGCTCGACGACGGAGCTCACGCGGCGGCGAGCTCGCTGCGCTTGGCGCGGATCCCCTCGAGCAGGTCGTCGAACGAGTCGGCGAACTTCTGCACGCCCTCGGCCTCGAGCGTCGCGACGACGTCGTCGTAGTCGACGCCGACCTCGGCGAGCCGCTCGAGCAGCTTGCGCGCCTCCGGGAGACCTGACGAGATCGTGTCGGCGACGACCTTGCCGTGATCCTGGAAGCCGACGACGGTCTCCATCGGCATCGTGTTCACGGTCTTCGGGCCGATCAGCTCTTCGACGTACATCACGTCGCGGTACTCCGGGTTCTTCGTCGAGGTCGAAGCCCACAGGCAACGCTGCGCGGTCGCGCCCTTGGCGGCGAGGAACTCCCAGCGAGGGCCGGCGAACGCCTGCTGCCAGTGCGCGTACGCGAGCTTCGCGTTCGCGATCGCGAGCTTGCCTTTCAGGCGCATCGCCTGGCCGCCGATCGCGTCGAGCCGCTTATCCGCTTCGGAGTCGACACGCGAGACGAAGAAGCTCGCGACGGAGGCGACGCGCGTCGGGTCGCCGCCGCTCGCTACGAGCCGCTCGAGCCCGCGGATGTAGGCCTCGACGACCGCGGCGTAGCGGTCGAGCGAGAAGATCAGCGTCACGTTGATCGACTTGCCCTTCGCGATCACGTCCTCGATCGCGGCGAGCCCGGGCACGGTCGCGGGGATCTTCACGAGCAGGTTCGGCCGGTCGACCTCCTCGTGCAGGCGCATCGCCTGCTCGAAGGTGGCCTCGCGGTCGTAGGCGAGCGTCGGGTCGACCTCGAGCGAGACGTAGCCGTCCTCACCCTTACCGCCGTCCCAGACTGACCGGAGGAGATCGCAGGCGCGACGGATGTCCTCCATCGCGAGCTGGAGGAAGATCTCGGTCGGATCGTCCTCGGTCTTCAGGAGCTCCGCCAACTGGTCGTCGTACCACTCGCCGGTCGAGAGCGCCTTCTGGAAGATCGTCGGGTTGGAGGTGACGCCGACGATCGCGTCCTCCTTCATCAAGCGGGCGAGCTCGCCCGTCTCGAGCATCTCCCGCGAGACCGAGTCGATCCAGGGGCTGACTCCCGTCTCGTGGAGCTTATGCAGTCGTGACGTGGCCATCTCTCATCTCCTTCTCCATTGCAGCGACCTTCTCCAGCCGCTTCACGTAGCGCTCGCCGCCGTCGAAGCGCGCGCCGAGATAGGCGCGCACGAGGTCGACAGCGAGCTCGCCGCCCACGACCTCCGACCCGAGGCAGAGCACGTTCATGTCGTCGTGCTCGACGCCCTGATGCGCGGAGTAGACGTCGTGGCAGATCGCGGCCCGGATTCCCGCCAGCTTGCAGGCGGCGACCGACGCGCCGACCCCGGAGCCGCAGACGAGGATGCCGCGCTCCGCCTCACCGCGCTGGATCGACTCGCCGAGTTCCTTCGCCTTGTCGGGATAGTCGATCCGCTCCGCGTCCGTGTCCGTGCCGAGGTCGACGACCTCGTGCCGGAGCGCGTCGAGCTCTTCGAGGATGCGCGCGCGCAGCTTGACGCCGCGATGATCGAAGGCGACCGCGACTTTCATGCCACTCGCTCGAGCAGCGCCGCCGCCCGCTGCGCGACGTTCTCGGGCGTAAAGCCCAGGTTTCGGAGCACCTCGTCGCCGGGCGCGGAGGCGCCGAAGCGGTCGATCGCGACGGACGCTCCCGCCTCGCCGGTCCACCGCTCCCAGCCGTGCGAGATCCCGGCCTCGATCGAGAGGCGCGCGCGGACGTCGGGCGGGATCACCTCGTCGCGATAGTCCTTCGGCTGCTCGGCGAAGAGCTCCCAGCACGGCATCGAGACGACGCGAACGTTCGCGTCCATCGCCTTCGCGGCCTCGTACGCGACCCACAACTCCGAGCCGGTCGCGATCAGCACGACGTCCGGGAGGCCATCGCCGGACTGCCAGAGCGAATAGGCGCCGCGCAACGCTCCCTCGGCGGGTGCGACCTCGCTGCGGTCGAACGTGGGCAGCTTCTGCCGCGAGAGCGCCATGGCGACCGGCCCGCCTTCCCTCTCGAGCGCGATCCGCCAGGCCATCGACGTCTCGTTCGCGTCGCCGGGCCGGACGTACCAGAGGTTCGGGATCGCCCGGAGCGCCATATGGTGCTCGACGGGCTGATGGGTCGGGCCGTCCTCACCGACGCCGACCGAGTCGTGCGTCCACACCCAGAGCGACTGCATCTGCCCGAGCGCAGAAAGCCGCACCGCCGGCCGCATGTAGTCCGAAAAGATGAGGAAGGTCGAGCCGTACGGCTTCAGCATTCCCTGCGTCAGCCCGATCCCGTTCACGATCGAGCCCATCGCGTGCTCGCGGATGCCGAAGGCGATGTTGCGGCCCGCGTGCGTCGCCGAGAAGACGCCCGCGCCCTCGAACTCGGTCTTCGTCGACTCGACCAGGTCGGCGGCGCCGCCGAGCATCGTCGGCGTGAAGGACTTGAACGCCTGCATCACCTTCTTGCCTGCGTCGCGCGACGCCACGGCCTCGCCCGCCGGGAACTCCGGCAGTGCATCGATCCAGCCGGGTCGCGGCTTGCCGGTGCGATCGAGGTCCCACTCCTCACGGAGCGCCGGGAAGGTCTCCGACCAGCGCTCGAAGCGGCGGAGCCAGTCCTGCTCGAACTCGATGCCCTCGGGACGCATGTCCATGTACCCGTAGACCTCGTCGGACACGTCGAAGTGTTCGCCGGGATCGAGCCCGAGCGCCGACTTCGTCGCGGCGATCTCCTGCTCGCCGAGCGGCGAGCCGTGCGACTTCGCCGTGTCGATTGCTTTCGGGGAGCCGAAGGCGATGTGACTGCGGACGATGACGAGCGACGGCCGCGTTGTCTCGGCCTGAGCTGCCTTGATCGCCCGCTCGATCGCCGCGACGTCCTCGGAGTCCTCGATCGCCTGGACGTGCCAGCCCTGAGCCTCGAAGCGCTTCGCCTTGTCCTCGGTCGTGAACGTGAGCGAGGTGGTGCCGTCGATCGTGATGTGGTTGTCGTCGTAGAAGTAGATGAGCCGCCCGAGTCCGAGGTGACCCGCGATCGACGCCGCCTCGTAGGTGACGCCCTCCATCAGGTCGCCGTCGGAGCAGATCGTGTAGACGAAGCGGTCGACGAGGTCGTGGTGCGGCCGGTTGTAGCGCTCGGCGAGAAAGCGGTCGGCGATCGCGAAGCCGACGCCATTCGCGAAACCCTGGCCGAGCGGGCCGGTCGTCGTTTCGACGCCGTCGGTGACGAAGTGCTCGGGATGCCCGGGCGTCTTCGACTCCCACTGGCGGAAGCGCTTCAGCTCCTCGAGCGAGAGGTTGTAGCCCGTGAGGTGCAGGGTCGCGTACTGGAGGATGCAGGCGTGGCCGGCTGAGAGGACGAAGCGGTCGCGGTTCGGCCAGTCCGGGTTCGTCGGGTTGTGGCGCATGACCCGCCGGTAGAGGACATAGGCGAGCGGCGCCAGCGCCATCGCCGTCCCAGGGTGACCCGCGTTCGCCTTCTGAACCCCGTCCATCGCGAGCGCGCGGATCGTGTCGATCGAGAGCTTCTGGAGCTTCGCGTCGGCGGCCACGATCTGCACGATAACGGGCGACTACGCTTCGGGTGTGTCGGTCCTGATCGCATCCGCCCTCCGTAAGGAGCTGTCCGGCGAGCCGCTCTTTGACGGCGTCTCGTTCAAGGTCGAACGACGTGACCGGCTAGCCCTCGCGGGGCCGAACGGCGCCGGCAAGACGACGCTGCTGCGAGCGCTGATGGGCGAGACCGAGTTGGCGAGCGGCGAGCTCGCCTGGGAGAAGGGCGCCCGCGTCGCGTTGCACGACCAGCGGCCACCGAGGCTCGGAGGCTTCACGCTGCGCGAGTACGCGCTC
Source organism: Actinomycetota bacterium (assembly GCA_030855545.1). Classification (GTDB taxonomy): domain Bacteria; phylum Actinomycetota; class Thermoleophilia; order Gaiellales; family Gaiellaceae; genus Gaiellasilicea. Next base: position 16,773 of record JALYRA010000233.1, read on the forward strand.
TCCGGCGCCGCTGACCTGATCGCGACCGAGCTGGAGCTGCGCCGGCTCGAGGAGGCGATGTCGGGCGGGGACCACGCGCCCGAGACGCTGCGCCGCTACGGGGAGGCACAGGCGCGGCTCGAGCACGCTGGCGGCTACGGCTGGCGCGACCGGGCGACGGCCGTGCTG
>JALYRA010000360.1 GCA_030855545.1 Actinomycetota bacterium
GCCATAGATCGCATCGAGGCGCGCCGTGCGCTCCCCGGATCGGCGCGCCACTTCGAACTCGTGGCTGTAGACGCTCGCCGTAATCGCCGGGTTGCCGTGGCCGAGTCGTGCCGACAGCTCCACGAGATCGCCCCCCGACGCGATCCACGCGCTCGCGTGCGAGTGCCGTAGGTCATGGAAGGTGGGCGGCGGCGCGATGCCGGTTTACGTTGCCTACGTGGACGCTGTCGAGCATACGCGAGACGCTGCGCGTGGCCCCGGGCTCGGCGCTCTATCCCGATGCGACCGATCCGGTAGCTGATAGTCGACCCGTGGTAGCCGAGTATCTCGCCGATGGCCTTCGTCCCAAGCTTCTCCTCGACGTAGAGGCGTCGGATCGTCTCTAGCTCCTCGTAGTCCGCACGCTCGCGGTTGGGACCGCCACGGCCCCGCAGGGCGTCGGCGACAACGGGAGACGATGACGTGGACGCCCTGCGGACCAACCCGCCCGAGGACTCGGGCGAGGACGAGCCGGCGTAGTAAGAGTCTGAGGGGCCCGCGCCTCGGGCCTCGCCAGGGTGTTTGCCCGCTCCCGCCGGGGGGAGGTTCAAGAGGTGACCGCTTCGCCGACCCGCCCGGCCGTGGAGATCAAGGCACGCGAGAACGGCCCGTACCGCGTCCAGGGCCCGATCCGCCTGATCGACGCCGACGGCAACGAGTACGATCTCGGCCGATTGAGGCGAGGTCATCGCGCTGTGCCGGTGCGGCGGCTCGATGGCCAAGCCGTTCTGCGACAGCACGCACTCGAGAACGGGGTTCGAAGCGGCCGAGCGGGCGGTCGCGGCAGAAGATTAGAACAGGCGCGAACGCCCTCGACTCGGCCGATCTCCAGCGGGGAGCCGAACTGACTCATCGCCTGGGAGCGGCGAGCTCAAGGTCTATGGGACGGTGATCGCCTTCGTAGCGGCCGAGCTGCGCCATGCCGGCCCTGCGTCGTTCGTTGCTCGGACCCGGAACCGCAACCGGTGGCCGACATCGCCGGCGCCGACTGAGTAGTCGGCTTGGTGCGCCTCGGCGATGCTCCGGCAGTTCTGTCCCAGGCCGTCGCAGCGCTGCCACTGGTAGACGAACGCGATCGTCGGGGTCCCGGCCCAGACGCCACGCGAGCCCGCGAGCGTCGAGCCCTGCGCCGAAGTGCCGGAGATTCTCGGAGCTGTCACGGTCGCGGGTTTGAAGAGCTCCCGGCGAGTGAAAGCGTCGACGTAGCCGTTCGTGTCGCCGAGGACGAGGTTCGAGGCCTCCGAGTCAAAGGCGGTCATGCTCCCGTCGGCGCTCAGGATCCCGCGGCCGGACAGGCCGTCGAACCAGCGTCCGCTCGGACCGTTGGCCTCATCGGCGGTGTTGCCGACGCTCACCCGCCGCGTCCGACCGCTCGCGAGCTCACGGATGAACACGTCGTCCAGCCCGTTTCCGTCGCCCGCGACGAGGTCGGACGCGGATGAGGTGAAGGCAACGACGCGTCCGTCTGCGCTGATGGTTGCCAGCTGGTTCGCCCCGTTCGCTTCACCGCCGCCCGCGTCGAGGCTCGCTCGCGTGGTTCTCCCGCCGCGCTGGTCGCGCAGGAAGATGTCTGGCGCGCCATTGGCGTCGTTCGGAACGAGGTTCGACGCGTTCGAGGTAAAAGCGACGAGACTGCCCTCGGTCGGCATCTGGGGAGGCCCGCTCCAGCTGTCTGTCTGGCGTCCGGTGCTGTCGACGCTTACGCGCTCGGTCGCGCCGGTGTCGCGATCATGCACGAACGCGTCCTGAAGCCCGTTGGTGTCGCCGGCCACGAGGCCCGCGACCGGGGCCACGAAGCCCACCAGCCGGCCGTCTGCGCTGATGCTTGGCGAGCCGCTGCCGTCGGCGACCTCGCCTCCGGTGCTGTCGACGCTCACACGTTCGGTGACGTGGGTGACCCGATCGTGCACGAAGACGTCGCCCACGCTGCCGGCGTCGCCGTAACGATTGGTGTCGTCGGGCACCAGGCTCGCGCTCGACTCGAAGGCCACGAACCGGCCGTCCGCGCTGATCGCGGGGCGGCCGCTCGAAGCCAGCGCCTGCTTCCCCGTGCTCGTTACGCTGACACGATCGACAGCCCCCGTGAGCCGGTCCTTGACGAACACGTCCTCGCGGCCGTTGGTGTCCCCCGAGATCAGGTTCGCGGCGATCGACTCGAAGGCGACGAACCGGCCGTCGGCACTGACGGCGGGGTGATTGCTGGCGCGGGTCGCCTGGCTGCCGGCCTGATTGACGGCGACGCGCTCGGTTGAACCGTCCCTGAGGTCCCGGATGAAGACCTCTTGCCCGTTGACATCCCCGGGCACGAGGTTCGTCGCGTGCGAGACGAAGGCGACAAAGCGCCCGTCCGCGCTGACGGCCGGCTGGCCGCTGCTTCCCTTCGCCTGTGCCTGGCCGCTGCTTACCGACGCACGCTCGGTCGTCGCCAGCGCCGCGGGCGCGCAGACGGCGGCTGTCGCGAGCATCGCGGCCACCCAGGCAGCGAGGTTGAGTGGGAATCCACCACTTGCGGCGGCGCCCCCGGCGAACGAGCCTTGACGGCGGAATGAGAGTTGTGGTCGTCGCACCTTCGGGCCCATCGACAAGTAAACGGCTTGAAAGCGCCTGCTCTTCCATCCTTGAGGCGTGCATGCCCCCGAACTGCGTTCGCCGTCGAGCCGATCTGTTCAGCGGTCAGAGGGCGCCGCGTCCCGTCCTTCTCACCGAGGGCTCGCGAAATGATGGGTGAGCCCGATCGAGATACCAGCCGAACGACCGGTCGATCAGAGTTTGGCGGCCGACCACGGCGAGCAGCGAGGTGAGCAGGCGAGGCGGCAGGGCGGGAATCAGGCGCTGCAGCCGCAGTGCGCGCCGGAAGGCGGGCGCGTGTCCGGCGCTGAACGCGCGGTAGTGCTCGAGCGCCTCGTCGCGAGTGATCTCGCCGTCGAGCACCTGCCTCAGCTCGCGTCCGCAGGCGATGCCGAAATAGAGCGCCGTGCGGATGCCCTCGCCCGAGAGCGCGAAGCAGTGACCGGCCGAGTCGCCGGCGAAGAAGATGCCGCCCTCGGTGGCCGCTCGCAGTCGGTGGGGGAACCAGTTGCCCTGATAGTGCACGGCGGGGCGCTCGAGCCGCGCGGCGAGGTCCGCGCTCGGTCCCTTCACGTGGTCGCGGGCTCGTAGGAACCGACGCCGACGCGCTGCTCGCCCCCGGCGGGGACGCTCCAGCCGTAACCTCGGCGCACGAGCGAGCGGTCGAGCCAGACGTCGAGGTCCTGACCGCCGCCCTCGGGATGAACCTCCAAGCCGCGCGAGAGCGGCGCCTCGGGCGGCTGGTAGCCGCGAGAGGCGAGCACGCGCCGCCAGCCGAGCGCGTCGACGAC
>JALYRA010000058.1 GCA_030855545.1 Actinomycetota bacterium
CGCCTGCCCCGGGCTCCTCCTTGAGCAGGAGGCGGTCGGCGAGCTCGATCATCGTGACCTCGGCGCCGAGCCGGGCGAACGCCTGCCCAAGCTCGCAGCCGATCGGACCGCCGCCGAGGACGACGAGGCGGCGCGGCAGCCCTCGCAGTGACCAGAGCGTCTCCGTGGTGAGCACGTCGTCGCCGGCAAGGCCGTCGACGGGCGGGATCGCGGGCTCGGATCCGGTGGCGACGATCGCCGAGCGGAAGCCGAGACGCCGCCCGTCGGCCGCGATCGTCCGGGCGTCGACGAACCGGCCTTCGCCCGCGATGACCTCGACACCCTCCGACCGCAGCCGCTCGGGCGAGTCGTGCGGCTCGATGCGGGCGATGGCCCCGTGCACGTGCGACATGACCTGCGCGAAGTCGATGTCTGGCTCGACCGGCCTGAGGCCGACGTCGCTCCCATGCCGCATCCGGTGGGCCAGATGAGCGGCGGCGATGAGGCTCTTGCTCGGAACACATCCGGTCCAGAGGCAGTCGCCGCCTGTGCGGCCACGCTCGACGAGTGCGACGCGAGCGCCGATGTTGGCGGCGATCAGCGAGGAGACGAGGCCGCCGGTCCCTCCTCCGAGGATCACGAGGTCGTAGTCAGCTGGCATGGGCGTACGACCGTGCGGTCGCCTTCGAGGGTTCAGGACCTCGCGCTCAAGAGCCCGGCGTTGGACACGCAGAACGGGACGAGGAAGTTCAGCGCGGTGCGGATCCACGTCGCCGCCGACGGGTCGCCAGCGAGGATGATGCCGCCTTGGTTGATCAGCGTCAGCAGCACGCCGACCACGATCGCGATGGTCAGCGTGCGCTTCAGGTGCCGGCGCTGGAAGCAGTAGCCCAACGCGGCCGCACATCGGTCGAGGAACGTCGTCGGAGGCGCGATCCGCCGGATGATGACCGACGGCGCGAGTGGGCTACCGCCCGTAAGCCTCGATGAACTTCAGCCACAGCTCGCTGCGCGCCGGGAACGGCGCGATCGCGTGCACGAGCCGATCGATCGGCACCTCGCCGACGATGGCGATCGTCGCCGCCTGCAGGAAGTCGGCGACCTCGGGTCCGACGAACGTCGCGCCGACGAGCAGCTCCCGCTCGGTGTCGACGACGAACCGCGTCGTCCCGCCCGCGCTGCGTCCGTAGAAGCTGGCGCCCGCCGTGCTCGACGTCGGCAGATCGATCGCCTTGGCGGGGATGCCGGCCTCGAGTGCCGATGCGAGCGTGTGTCCGGTGCCCGCGACCTGCGGGTCGGTGAACACCACGCGCGGCGAGAGCAGGCCGGTCACCTCGATCCGGGCCTGCTCGTCGCCGAGGATGCGATCGGCCGCGACTCGCGCCTGGTACTTGCCCATGTGGGTCAGCAGCGCCTCGCCGTTGACGTCGCCCACCGCGTACAGCCATTCGTGCCCCGGCACCCGCAGCGAGTCGTCGACGCGGATCGGCTGTCCGGGCTCGACGCCCACGGTCCCGAGACCGAGGTCGTCCGTGAGTGGCTTGCGACCGACCGCCACGAGCAGGCGATCGCCCGTGACCGAGGCGCCGTCGCCCAGCTCCACGCGGACGGCGCCGTCATCTGTGCGCTCGACGCGCGTCGCCCGCACGCCGGTCCGCACGTCGATCCCGCGCTCGCGGAGCGACTCGGCGACCTCCTCGCCGGCGAACGGCTCCTCACGCGGGAGCAATCGGTCGAGCGCCTCGACGACCGTGACCTCGGAGCCCAGGGAGCGCCAGGCCTGCGCCATCTCGACGCCGACGACGCCGCCGCCGAGCACCACGAGATGCCCGGGGACGTCGCTCGTGGTCGTGATCTCGCGATTGGTCCAGGGCGCGACGTCGGCGAGTCCGGGAATCTGCGGCATGAGGGCGCCCGTTCCCACCGCGACGATCACCGCCTCGCGCGCCTCGAGTACGTCGTCGCCGACGGCGACGCGCCGCTCGCCGGCGAGGCGGGCCGATCCGCGCACGAGCGTGATGCCGCGGGAGTCCAGCCACGGCACCTGGTTGTCGTCGTCGAGGTGGTGGATGATCGCGTCGCGGCGTTCGAGCGTCGCGGCGACGTCGACGCCGTTGCCGTTGACCGCCTGGGCGGCGCCCGGCACGCGTGCCGCCTCGGCGAGCAGCTCCTGCGGGCGCAGCAGCGCCTTCGATGGCATGCACGCCCAGAAGCTGCACTCGCCGCCCACCAGCTCGCGCTCGACGATGGCGACCTCGCGATCGCCGCGCTCGGCGAGTCGGCCGGCGGCGATCTCGCCGGCGGGCCCTGCGCCGATGACGATTACGTCGAAGATCTTCGTGGTCATGGTGTGTCCTCCAGTTGTCGCGGTGTGCGGCAATGAGAGGGAGGACGGGTGCGAAAGGGTTCAGCGGACGAAGACGAGCAACGCGTCGAGTTCGATCTCGCCCCCGATGATCCATCGAAACGGTGCTGGTGGATCGATGCCGAGCTCGCGCCGGTCGACTGTGCCGCGGACGTGGAGGGCGAGCGAGCCCGGCTCGTCATGTGCGTGCGCGCGGAGCTTGACCCGCCGCGTCTGGTCCTTGATCGCGACCAGCACGTCGGCGCAGAGGCCGCCGTGGTCGTCGTACCAGAAGGTGTCCGCCTGGACCCGGATCGTGGGGTGAGACTTCACGGCGAGGAAGTGCGCACTGCGCAGATGAAGGTCGCGGGGCGGCATCCGCGTCGTCACGCTCATGGTCTCGATCGTCATGTGCGCGGCGAGCGGCTTGCCCTCGTCGCTGAGGCGGAGCTCGCCGACGGCCGTCCGGAACCGCCCCTTGACGGTGTACATCCCCATCTTGCGAACGCCGAAGCCGATGGTCGAGCGGTCGGGGTCGAGCTCCCAGAGCCCGGCGACCGACGTCTCACGGGCGATGAGAGGCGTGTGCTCTTCGGTGTTCTTCATCAGGTCCGGCCTTCCCTTGGTGACGTTGTCGAGGTTCGACCCGTGCGACGCCGCGAGGATTCGGGCGAACCGAACTTCGCGCGACCGGGTCCGAGGAGCGTGTGGCCACGCGTCGTCGGTCAGGTTCGTCGCGTCCGTCGCGCTGGTCAGCGGCGTGTTGCTGCTCGTCGATGCCGCGGTGACGCTCGCCTGGCAGGAGCCGCTGAGCGCGCTCGTCGCCTCGCGGGGTCAGGACCGTCTCGACGACGAGCTGGCGGCGCGGTTCGCGGAGGAGCGCGAAGCCCCGGATCGCGGCGGCAACCGGCGGATCCGAGCGAAACGTATGGCCGGTTCACTTCGGCGCGGCGATGCCCTCGGCCGCATCGTCTTGCCGACGCTCGGCCGGCGCTACGCGATCGCCGAGGGCACCGACTCAGGGACGCTGCGCGCCGCACCCGGCCACTACCCGGCAACCGGTCTTCCCGGTGAGGGCACGACCGTCGCGGTGGCCGGTCACCGCACGACATACGGCGCGCCGTTCAGGACGATCGACGACCTCTACCGAGGCGACGCGGTGATCGTCGAGATGCCGTACGGGCGCTTCACCTACAGGGTGTCCGCGACGCGGATCGTCCGGCCGGACGAGACGTGGGTCGTCCGGCGGGTCGGGCGCGAGCGGCTCGTGCGACTGCGTGCCACCCGCTCTACAGCGCGCGTGAGCGGATCGTCGTGTTCGCCGAGCTCGTCGGTCGGCCTTCGAGCTCCGGGGCGTCGCGCCGCTCGTGCAAGACCAGCAGCCCGCCGACGAGCGCGAGCGAGACCGCCAGCACGATGAGCCAGTAGACGGCGCTGCGCAGGATGGGGCGCCTCGTGCGACTCAGCGGACGCGCAGGCGCATCGACTGGTCGTCGCCGCCGTGTTCGTGCAGATGATCCGGTACGTCCCGCGGCGGGTGACCCGTCGCGAGAACGCGCCGGACGTCATCGTGCGCGACCGGAACCGAACGGGTCCCGACACCACCGTGACGTTGTGCGGCGCGCTCCCGGTCCAGCGCTAGCGGACGCGGTCCCCGCGCCGGACGGTCACCGTCGGGACGCCCGCGGGACGAACGAACCAGTTGTCGCCGACGCGGACGGCGCGCGTCGTCGCCGTGTCGGCCGGTGCGACGCCGAGCAGCGCGAGCGGTGCCGCGAGCGTCAAAGAAGTGATGACTGACCTGCGCATGCTGTCCTCCTCGTCTTGTCGTCAGGGGGCCTCGCCGAGGGCGAAGCGTCGGATGTCGGCCTCGAGTTGCTCGGCCGTCGCGTACGCGCCGATGCGGGTGTGGACCTGCTTGCCGTCGCTGTCGAAGTAGAAGGTCATCGGCCACGAGCGTCCGCCACCGAGCGACTGCGCGACGCTCGCGTCCTCGTCGAAGATGCTCGGGAAGCCGGTCGCGAACTCCCTCATGAAGTCCTCGGCGGCATCGCGCTTGTCCTGCGAGTCCAACCCCACGAACGCGACCTGCGACCGGAACTTGGTCGTGGCCTGCTCGAAGAACGGGAACTCGAAGCGACACGACTCGCACCACGAGGCCCACTGGTTGACGACCACCGGCACGCCGCGCAGCCGTCTCAGACGTGCGCGGAAGTCGTCCCTGCCGTCACCGACGATGGTGTCGGCCTGGCTGACATTCTCGGCGAGGTTCGCCGGAAGTCCGTGCGTCGACGGACGTTCGCGGGCCGGATCCGCCTCGCCTGAAGGGGACGTCGACGTCGCACCACCGCACGCCGCCGCGCCGATGACCACCAACGCTGCCAGGGGCGCGCCGCACCGTAACCGTCGCATGACCGTGTGACCCTGCTCACCCGCGCTCCGGTTCACCTGCCGACCTGAACCGATCCCGCCCGGCCCAGGTCGAAGCGGCAGGTCACGCCCTGGGGACCCCCGAGACCGGCGTTGACCCCCGGCATGCGGGCCGGTCGTCGGCTCCTCCCCGGCGGCCGGCTTGCAGCCGGACCCTCTGAACCGATGGCGCGGCGCCCGGGTCCCACACCTGGTTGAACGATGAAGGGACGCAGATGCTGTTCGACATGAGAGGCCGCCGGCAGACCGGCATCCGCTGGATCTACGGCGGGCTCGCGGCGCTCATGGCCGTCGGCTTCGTCGGCTTCGGCGTCGGATCTGACGCGGGAGCTGGCCTGTTCGGCTCGGGCCACGGAGGGGGCGGCGGTCACGGAGGGTCGGACTCGGTCGAGGACCAGCGCGACGAGATCAGGACCCAGCTCGAGCGGCACCCGGGCGACGCGGAGCGGTGGCGCCGGCTCACGCTGCTCGAGGCGCAGGCCGCGAGCGACGCCCAAGGCGAGGAAAACGGCCGCCGAGGCCTGCGGCGCGAGGCCCGCGCGGGACTGATCTTGTCCACCGCCGCGTACGAGCGCTACCGCGACATCGTCGGCGAGCGGCGCGTCGAGCAGAGCGTCGCGCTCTCGGCCGCACGATCGTATGCCGCACTCGACATGGTCGACCGGGCGATGGACGCGCAGCGCATCGCGGTGCGGCGAGGAGGAGCCGGCCCGAACGGCTGGTTCGAGCTTGCGCAGCTCGCGGCCGCCAACAGCGACATCGCGCTGGTCGATCGCGCCCTGCGCAACGCGGTGCGGCTCGTTCCCGAGGAGCAGCGTGAGGCGGTGCGCTCTCAGCGCGACGCGCTCATGCAGATCGCGGTTCGCGCGCCCATCGAACGCGCCGCCGGCGGCGCTGCGTTCGGCGCCGGCGGGCCCGGCGGGAACGTCCGGGCCCCCGCAAGAGGAGGTCACGGGGGGTGAGCGCGCGGTCAGAGCTGTCGAGGCTCTTGAGCCGCTCGGGGTCTCCGTCGCGGGTGCTGGCGTACGGGTTCCCGCTCGGCATGGCGCTCGGACGGATCGGCGACGTCATCAACGGGGAGCACTTCGGACCGGCCACGGACGCGCCCTGGGGCGTCCGGTACACGCATCCCGACGCGGAGGTGCCGACGTCGACGTTGGCCTACCACGCAGGCGGCCTATACGAAGTCGTGCTCGCCCTCGCAATCTTCGCGTTCGTCATGCTCGTCGGCCGGCGACTGAAGGCGACCGGGGAGCTGCTGTGGTCCGTCGTCGGGCTCTACGCGGCCGGGCGCTTCGTCATGTTCTTCTACCGCGACGACAGTGACGCGCTGGCTGCCGGCCTCACTGGGGCGCTGTGGATCAGCGTCGCTCTCGTCATCGCGACCGGCGTGGGACTCGGCCTGACGACCCGTCAAGGGCGACCGATCCGAACGTGCGGGGCACCGCGGTAGGTTCGCGGCCATGACCGACCTGACGCCTGCGCAGGAGCGCCTCTGCGAGGAGTCGCCTTGGGACTTCTCCGGGTTGAGCGCCGTCTTCGTCAACTGCACGTTGAAGCGCTCGCCCGAGAGCTCGCACACCCAGGGTCTTGCCGACCGGTCGATCGCGATCATGCGACGCCTCGGCGTCTCCGTCGACGTCGTTCGCGCGGTCGACCGAGACATCGCGAGCGGCGTGTACCCGGACATGACCGAGCACGGCTGGGAGCACGATGAGTGGCCGGCGATCTACGAGCAGGTCATGGCAGCCGACATCCTCGTGCTCCTGTCGCCGATCTGGCTCGGGGAGAAGTCATCGGTCTGCACTCGCGTCATCGAGCGGCTGTACGGCAACAGCGCGTTGCTGAATGACCGAGGCCAGTACGCGTACTACGGGCGGGTCGGGGGATGTCTGATCACCGGCAACGAGGACGGCGCCAAGCACTGCGCGATGAACATCCTCTACTCGCTGCAGCACTTGGGCTTCACCGTGCCGCCACAAGCCGACGCGGGCTGGGTCGGTGAGGCCGGGCCGGGCCCCAGCTATCTCGACGAGGGCTCCGGCGGCCCCGACAACGACTTCACGAACCGCAACCTCACGTTCATGACGTGGAACCTGCTCCACCTGGCGCGGATGCTCCGCGACACCGGTGGGTTCCCCGCCCACGGCAATCAGCGCTCCGAATGGGATGCCGGCTGTCGCTTCGGGTTCGAGAACCCGGAGCACAGATGAGGCTCTAGCCGGCGGTCCCCGCTACGAAGCCCGACGTGGTCGTGCTCGACTATCACATGCCCGGAGACGACGGGCTCGTTCTCTGCCGCCGCATCAAGCGCGAGCTGCCCACCCCGCAGTGCTGCTGTACTCGGCGTACGCCGACGCGTCGCTGACGATCCCGGCACTGCTAGACGAACTGCGGATGACCTGCGACGTCGCCGGCCGCCCACACCCGCGGATTGGTCGTACTCAGGTCATCGCCGACGACGACCTCGCCGCGGCCGCCGGTCTCGACGCCGACCGCCTGCAGGCCGAGGTCGGCTGTGCGTGGCGCCCGTCCCGTGGCGACGAGCAGCTGCGCGGCCCGGAACTCGCGGTCGCCCGCGACGACCGTGATGTCGCCGTCACGACGCACCACGGTCGGCTGGACGCCCTCGAAGACCGCTATCCCCTGGTCGGTGAATGCCTCACGGATGCCGTGCGCGAGCTCGGGTTCCTCACGGCGCGCGAGGCTGGAGCGCACGAGGATCGTCACTCGGGTGCCGAGCTGGGAGAACAGCTGCGC
>JALYRA010000072.1 GCA_030855545.1 Actinomycetota bacterium
TGAAGCTGCTCGAGAACGCCTAAACGCGTCGACGCCAGCGCGAGAATACGTCCTCGAGGTCGGCGCGCTTCGCGTGCGGGACGAGGACGAAGAGGCGGTCTCCGGCCAGCACGACGGTGCTGCCGCGCGGGGGGATCGTGTCGTCGCCGCGGTTGATCACCGCGATCAGCGCCGTCCGGGGAAGCCCTAGCTCCCGCACCGCCGAGCCATTGACGGCGTGGTCTGATGCAACGGCGAAGTCGACGAGGTCGAGCTTGCTCTCCTCTCCGAGCTCGAGCGGGGCGAATCGGACGGGCGGTGCGGTCGAGAGCAGGCCGAGCCGCGACGCGAGCCATTCGAGCGTTGTGCCCTGGACGATCGTCGAGATGACAACGACGAAGAAGACGACGTTGAAGATCGTCTCCTTGTGCTCGACATCGGACGAAAGGGCGAAGGTGGCGAGCACGATCGGCACCGCGCCGCGGAGGCCGGCCCAGCCGAGCAGGAGACGCTCGCGGTGCGTGAACTCGTTGAACGCCGTCGAAATCCAGACCGCGGCGGGACGGACGACGACGGTGAGCAGGAGAGCGAGCACGAGCCCGGGCAGCGCGACGTCCGGTAGTTCCGTCGGGAAGACGAGCAGGCCGAGGACGACAAACAGCGCCACCTGGGCCAGGAAAGCGAGACCCTCGTGGAAGGCGACGAGCTGACGCCGGTAGCGGGACGGCGTGCTGCCGACGGCGAGGCCGACAAGGTAGACGGCCAGGAAGCCCGAGCCGCCGATCACGTCCGCGGCTCCGAACGACAGAGCTCCCGCGGCGACGGATGCGACGGGCGCAAAGGCGCCGATCGAGTGCGGTAGCCGCCCGAAGACCCAGGTTGCGAGCGCGCCGAGCGCGACCCCGACGAGGAGTCCGAGACCGAGTTGCTGCACGATCAGCAGCGCGAGGTTCTCGAAGCCGTACTCCTCCGGACGCTCGATCCAGGCGATCAGCCCGAGCGTGAGCGCGATCGCCATCGGGTCGTTCCCGCCCGACTCGGCTTCGAGCGTGCGGGCGAGCGAGCGCCGGATGTGCGTCGTGCGGAGAGTCGCGAAGACCGCGGCGGCGTCGGTCGAGGCGACGACGGCGCCGAGCAGGACGGACTCGAGCCAGGTGAGGTCGAACAGCAGTTGCGCGGCGACGCCGGTGAGGAGGGCGCTGACGACGACGCCGACCGTGCTCAGGAGCGCCGCGGGCGCCACGACTTGGCGTAGCCGCCGCCACGATGTCTGCAGCCCGCCCTCGTAGAGGATCAGCGCGAGGCCGATGATCCCCACCTCCCGCGCGAGCTCCGCGTCGTCGAACGCGATCCCGCCTGGCCCGTCCGAGCCGAGCAGCATCCCGAGCGCGAGGAACGCGACGAGCACCGGCAGACCCGTCCGCGCGGCGCCGAGCGCGACGACGATACTCGCCGCCAGCACCGCGCCGATCAGCAGCAGCATCAGGCCTTCGTCCACGTTCCTATCTTTCCCGGTGGGAGTCCAGGCCGCCGCATGGAACACTTCCTCGATGGCGACGCGTCCGCGCACCCGCAAGATCGGCCGGCTCTCGGAGATCGCGCAGGTCGCCGTGCGCCATGGCTTCGGCTACTTCTTCGAGCGCCACAAGCTCACGGACGTCCTGCCGTGGACGGGGCGAGGCGAGGTGATGTCCGCGTCGGCCGCCGGCTCGGAGCGCGGACGACACCTACGCGAGATGCTCGACGAGCTCGGTCCGACCTTCGTCAAGTTCGGCCAGCTGCTCTCGACGCGCCCCGACGTCGTCCCGCCGGACATCGTCGCCGAGCTACGAAGCCTCCAGGACGACGTGCGGCCCTTCCCGTTCGCGCAGATCCGGGAAGTCGTCGAGGAGGAGCTGGGTCTGACGCTCGAGCAGGCGTTCCTGCGCTTCGCGGAGACGCCGATCGCCGCTGCGTCGATCGGTCAGGTACACCGCGCAACGCTGCCGAACGGCGACGAGGTCGTCGTCAAGGTGCAGCGGCCGAACGCGCCGCGTCAGGTCGAGTCGGATCTCGCGCTTCTCTACCAGGCCGCGCGCCTGATCAAGGAGCGGGTGCGCGCGCTGGACTTCATCGACGCACACGAGCTCGTCGACGAGTTCGCGCGCTTCATCCGGCAGGAGCTCGACTACAAGCTCGAGGCGCGCCACGCCGACACGTTCCGCCGCAACTTCGCCGAGTCCGAGCTCGTCGTCGTCCCGAAGGTCTACTGGGACTACTCGGGCGCGCGGATGCTGACGCTCGAGTTCCTCGACGGCGTGCAGCTCGGCGATCTCGATCTCGAGACGACGTCATTCGAGGAGCGGCGCGAGCTCGCCTACCGGGTCACCGAGACCTGGATGGAGATGATCTTCCGGCACGGCTTCTTCCACGGCGATCCGCACCCGGCGAACGTGCTCGTGCTTGACGGCGCGCGGATTGGCCTCGTTGACTTCGGCCTTGTCGGGAAGCTGACCGAGGAGGACATGGCGCGGCTGACGCGGCTCTTCATCGACGCCGCGACCGAGAACGTCGACGCGCTGCCGCGCCGCCTCGCCGAGCTCGGGGTCCGCTATCCGAAGGAGCGCGAGGAGGAGCTCGCGACCGCGCTCCGCGAGCTCTACTACCGCTACTACGGCGCGAGCGTGAACGACATTGACCCGATCCAGGTGATCCGCGAGGGGTTCGGGCTGATCTACTCGATGAACCTGCACCTGCCGACGCGCTTCGTGCTGCTGGACAAGGCGATCGCGACGCTCGGCTCCGTCGGTGTCGACCTCTACCCCGACTTCAATGTCTTCGAGGTCGCGCGGCCGTACGCGCGCGAGCTGATGGTCGAGCGCTTCTCGCCGCAGCGGCTCGCGATGCGCGCCCAGAAGCAGGGCCGGGAGCTCTTCATGATCGCGCAGGAGCTCCCGTACCAGGTGCACGACGTGCTCCAGGAGATCCGCGACGGCCAGATCGAGGTCGGCTTCGTCCACAAGGGCCTGGACGAGTTCATGCACAAGCTCGACGTCGCGATCAACCGCGTCGTCGTCGCGCTCGTCGTCGCGGGTGGCCTGCTCGGCTCCGCGATGATCGGCATCTTCGCGACCGAAGGCCCGCAGATCTTCGGCGTCCACTTCCTCTCGGTGATCGGCTTCCTCCTGTCGGGGATGCTCGGCGCGTGGCTCTTGCTCGGCGTTATGCGCAGCGGCCGGCTCTAGGCAAGCCGCCACACACTCCACTCAACGCACGGCGAGGCTCTCGACCGCGCCGCTGACGGTCAGTCCGGGATCCGGCCCGCCGGCGACCGCGTAGACGCGACCTTGGTGCGCGACGACACCGAGGCCGTGGCGCGGAGTGGGAAGGTCGGCGAGCCGGCGCCATCGCTTCGTGCGCAACTCGTAGGCGTAGACGGCTGCGAGCGTTCCCTGCGGCCGCTCACCGCCAACCGAGACGATGCGGCCGTTCGCGTAGACGGCGCCGGTGCCGCCGCGGGCCTGCGGCACTGGAGTGAGCGTCGTCCAGCGGCGCGTGCGTGTGTCGTACGACTCGAAGCGCCCCGTGTTCGTGTCGAGGCCCGCGCTGCGGCCGCCGAGCGCGAAGACCCGCGTGCCGAAGGCGGCAGCGGCCAGGTGCTCGCGCGGTCCCGGGCCGGGGATTCGGGCCCACTTGCCGGAGCGGAGGTCGAGCACGAAGGCTGCGCGCGCGAGGCTGCGGCGCTCGTCGACCCCGCCGAGGACGTAGAGCTTGCCGCCCGCGATGGCGGCGGCCGACGCCGCGCGCGCGTCGGGAAGATCAGCGAGGTGGCGCCAGGATCCGTTCACGCCAAGGGCGAAGGCGGTCTTCAGCGGGCGCCGGTCGCCCCCATAGCCGCCGACGACGTAGACGGTGCCGTTG
>JALYRA010000103.1 GCA_030855545.1 Actinomycetota bacterium
CATCACCTCGAGCCCGTGGGTCGGCTCGAGCGCGCGGATCAGGACGGCCGCGGCGCTCCCCTCCTCTTCGCAGACGACGTTGAGGCACCAGTGGATCCCGTAGGAGCGATAGACGTAGGCCCGGCCGGGTGGGCCGAACATGGAGGCGTTCCGCGTCGTCTGCCCGCGAAAGCCGTGCGCGGCCGGATCCTCGGCGTCGTACGCCTCGACCTCGACAATCGTGCCGCCGACGCCGTCGACGAGCAGCGTGACGCCGATCAACTCCGGCGCGACCTCGTGGACGCTCCGCGCGAAGAACTCCTGTTGCATCTAAAAGAGCGGCGAGGGCTCGCTCGGGGTACTCGACGACTCGAGCAGCTTGCGAGCTCGGCGGCCGAGGTCGGCGAGGTCGACGCGGCCGCTGGCGGCGTCCTCGGCCAGCCGCTCCGCGAGCGACAGCGCCTCATCGAGGAGCGGCGACCCGGCAGGCTCCTGACCCATGTCGTGCAGGATCGTACGCTCGGTGCGCGAGGCGACGATCGGATCGGTGACGCCCTCGACCCAGACGAGCGTGCGCTGCCCGCCGCCACGGTCGTCGCCGGTGATCGGCTGCAGCGCGTAGATCCTGTCGGCGCGCGCGTACTTCCCGAAGCCGAGGAAGACCATTCGTGTCCCCGATTCCGCCATGAGGAGTAGTTATACGACATCCGTCGTGCGGTTCCCCACGGCCGGGCGCACCTGTCCGAAAGGGACAATTGACAGCGATTGGAGCGTTGCATACGGTCGTTGTCCCGCCATCACGCTCTCGCATGCGGCGCGGGATCCACACCGAGGAGGGTCTCATGAAGGATCTCGTCCCGCGCGGCATCGTGCTCGCCACGGCCGTCTTGCTCGTTCTGACCGTCCCAGCCGCGACGCGATCCGCATAGATGTCGAAGGGGGAGCAGTTTTGACGATCGAGAGAGTGGCCGCGCCGGGCACCGGGCTCCGTCGGCTCGCCCGGCGCGTCGCCATCGGCCTCGGCGTCGTCGTCGTCCTTGCTGCTGCCGCTCTGGTGGGTGTCGTTTATGCCGTGCAGTACCACGGGAAGATCGGCCCGGCCGAGACGGAGCGGCAGATCACCCCAGACTCCGCCCTAGGCGCGACCTGCGTCCACGGCTGGCGGAAACTCTCGACGTGGGACTACTGGTGCGAGATCCGCTGGCCGGACGGGCGCCGGGAAAAGGATGTCAACGTCGATGAGAACGGGGTGACGAAGCAGACGCTCTGATCGAACGCTTGATCATCCTCGCAACGGCGATGTCCTACCGGCCGCGGTTCTCCTCGGTCTTGGTGTGTTGCTGTCCAAGCTGACCCTGCGTGTGCGTGTGCGCGGGCGCCGTGAGTCGACGGACCGCGAAAAGGCGCAGGGTCAGCGCGGAGATCGGTTGCCGAGCATTTGTCATCGGCCCGCCTGCATCTTGCCGGACGAGACGGCCCGGCTCCTGCCCGCGTGGCGACATGCGGTCCCCGGCCAGAGCGAGTGGACCGGTGGAGCGAAGGTGGGGTAACCGATGCGGAGCCGTTTTCAGGGACGCCGTCGGCTCGTCCTCGGAGTCGTCCTGTTCCTCGCGCTCGCCACCGTCGCGGCCGCCGTGGCGAGCGTCGGCTCCAGCCGGGAGCGATGGACGACTGCACAGCGACGCCGCCGCGCCGGGACGACTCCTGGGACGATCGTCGGCGTCGACTGGGAGTGGCTTCCGCCCGGCTACGTCTGCGTGTTCAAGGCCCGGGACGGACGCGAGCTAGCCCGCCGCCGTCCGTTGACGATGCCCGAGGTAACCGCCTAGCCTGCCAGGGCGGCCGCGAGTGCCTCTGCGACGCGCTGCTGGTCCTCCGCCTCGATCGCGGTGAAGAACGGCAGCGCCAGTGTGCGCCGGGAGAGATCCTCCGAGACCGGGCACAAGCCCTCGTCGAACCCGTAGCGCTCGCGCATGTACGCTTGGAGGTGGATCGACGGCAGGTAGCGGGAGGTCGCGATGCCCTGTCGCTCGAGTTCCGCGATCACGCGCTCGCGGCCCGTGCCGCGTGCGAGCGTGACGACGTAGACGAACCAGGAACGAACGTGGTCGGCATCGTCCGCGAGCGGCGTCTCGAGCGCGTCGATGCCGGCGAGCAGCTCGCCGTAGCGGGCGGCTGCGGCCTGGCGAAGCGCAAGGATCGTCTCGAGCTTCTCGAGCTGGCCGATCCCAAGGGCGGCGCGGATGTCGTCGATGCGGTAGTTGAAGCCGAGGCGCGCGTGCTCGAGCCAGCCGCCGCCGTCGGCGCGGCCCTGGTTGCGCAGGCTGACGAGCGCACGCCACGTCTCTTCGTCGTGGGTGGTGACGATGCCGCCCTCGCCCGTCGTCATCTGCTTGTTCGGGTAGAACGCGAAGACCGCGTCGACGCCGTGCGAGCCAACAGCCTTCCCCCTGTACTCGGCGCCGAGCGCCTCGCAGGCGTCCTGGATCAGGACGAGGCCGTGCTTCTCAGCCAACGTGCGCAGGGGGTTGAGCTCGCACGGGTAGCCGAAGATGTCGACGGCCACGATTGCCTTCGTCCTGGGCGTGATCGCGGCCTCGACCGCCGCCGGCTCGAGGTTCATGGTCCGCTCGCCGACATCCGCGAAGACCGGTGTCGCGCCCTCGTAGATGAAGCAGTTCGCCGAGGCGACGAACGAGTACGGCGAGGTGATCACCTCGTCACCCGCCGAGAGCCCGGCGATCACCGAGAGGAGATGCAGGCCGCTTGTGCCCGACGAGACGGCAGCTGCGTACGGAGCGCCGACGGTCTCGGCGAAGAGCTCCTCGAAGCGGTCGATTGCCGGACCGAGCGAGAGGCGTCCCGAACGCAGCACCTCCAGGACGAGCTCCTCGTCGCGCTCGTCCAAGTACGGCGACGAGAGCGGGATGTTCCTGATCTCGGTGCTCACGCCTCTGCGGGCGCCCAGCTGCCGACCGTGACCCGGTCGAGCCAATGCCCCCAGCGTTCGCTCTTGCCACGCACCGTGTCGAGATACGCCGTCTGGAGCTCGAGGGTGATCGGGCCGGCGCCTACCTCATGGTCGTCGACCGACCGGACCGGAGTCACCTCGGCGGCGGTGCCGGTCATGAAGATCTCGTCCGCGAGATAGAGATCGGAGCGGATCAGGTTCCCCTCCTCGACGACGTACCCGAGGTCCTGCGCGATCTGGATGACGCTGTCGCGGGTGATCCCGGGCAGGATCGAGGTCGAGAGCGGTGGCGTCCAGATCCTGCCGTCCTTGATCACGAAGACGTTCTCGCCCGAGCCGTCGGCGACGAAGCCCTCGGCGGTGAGGAGAATCGCCTCGTCGTAGCCGCCGTTCTGCGCCTCGTGCACGGCGAGCATCGAGTTCAGGTAGATGCCGGTCGCCTTGGCGACGTGCGGGATCGTGTTCGCGCCGACCCGGTTCCAGGAGGAGATCTTGGCCCGGATTCCGGTGGAGGCGTTCTCGTCGCCGAGGTAGTTCGCCCACGGCCAGCTCATGATCACCACTTCGATCGGGTTGCCCTTCGTGTGCACACCGAGCTCGCCGTAGCCGTAGAAGGCAAACGGTCGCACGTAGCACTCTGCGAGCCCATTCCGGCCGATCAGCTCGTGCATGGCCGTCCGGATCTCGTCGATCGAGTACGGCATCGTCATGTGCAGCAGACGCGCCGAGTTCTCGAGCCGCTGCAGGTGCTCCTTGAGCCGGAAGACCGCCGGGCCATCGGGCGTCTCGTAGCAGCGGATGCCCTCGAAGACCCCGCTGCCGTAGTGGAGGCCGTGGACGCCGACGTGCACCTTCGCGTCGTGCCAGTCGATGAACTCACCGTTCATCCAGATCGTCTCGGTCTCGCGCATCAGTGGGTCTCCTCTCGGGCGGGATGGTGGTCTTGGACGGCGTCCATTGGCTGCGCGCGCGCGAGCCGGGCGAGGACAGCGGGATTCAAAGCGGCCATGTGGGTGACCGAGCCGGCACCGACCCAGACCACGTCGTGGCTGAGCAGGTGCTGGTCGATCAGAACGCGATCGACCTTCGGAAGCGGAAACGGTGCAACGGCGCCCGGCGCGAAACCGGTCGCCTCCTCCACCTCGGCGCCGCGCGCGATGCGCGCCTCGACGGCGTGAGCCGCCCTTGCGATCTTGTCGAGATCGACACGTCTGTCTCCGGGGACGAGCACGACGACGGGCTTGCCGTCACAGACGAGCACGAGCGACTTCACGATCTGCGCAAGCGGGCAACCGGCTGCGCGGGCGGCGTCCTCGGCGGTCGCGGTGCCGGACTCGAGTTGCTCGAGCCTTGCCTCGACGCCAGCCTCACGAAGATAGGCGGCGACCCGTTCCACGGGCTCAGGCCAGCTCGCGCTCACGTCACCAGGGTACCCGTAGGGGCCGCAACCGAATCCGGGCGTTGGCCGTTGTCCTTTCTGACACGTCGGGAGAACGAGGGAGACGAAGTGACGACACAGGAAGCCGAAAAGATCGCGCGAACCGAAGCGTTGTTCCGCGATGTGAACGAGCGGATTGCGGAGACGGCCGAGCGTTTCGAGGCCGACGAGACCAAGTTCGTCTGCGAGTGCGCCGATCCGAGTTGCACGACGCGCATCGACGCGACGCTCGAGCACTACGAGAGCGTGCGCGAAGACGGAGCCACATTCCTGCTCGTGCCGGGCCACGAAGACGAGCGCGTCGAAGCGGTCGTGACGATGGAGGAAGACCACGCCGTCGTCGAGAAACGCCATCCCGAGGTCGCGCCGCTCGTGCTCGCACGCGACCCGCGTGGAGCCTAGAGCTCGCCCAACGTAATTATCTGGGCGTCGTCGAAGCCCTCGCCGCGGATCCCCTCGACGAGCTCGGGCGGCGGGCGCGTATCGATCGCGAGAGCCATCAGCGCCTTGCCGCCCTCCCGCGTCCGCGAGACAGCCATGTTCGCGATGTTGACGCCCGCCTCACCGAACATCGTCCCGACCCGGCCGATCACACCCGGCACGTCGTCGTAGCGAAAGAAGACCATCAGCGGCGAGAGCTGCAGGTCGATCGCGAAGCCGAGCGCGCCCGCGAGGAAGTGGCGCGGCTCCGGTCCGATCGTCGTCCCCGAAACCTCGACGTCGTCGACGGCGACGGTAACGAGGTTCGTGTAGTCGCGCGCCGCCCCCGAGCGCTGCTCGGTCACCTCGATCCCGCGCTCGGCGGCGATCACCGGCGCGTTGACGTAGTTGACCGTCTGCTCGACGCGGCCCTGGAAGACGCCGTTCAGCGCGGCGACGGTGAGTAGGCGCGTGTCGTGCTCGGCGATCGCGCCATTGAACGTCAGCGCAATCTTCCGCGGGTGCCCGCCGGCGAGCTCGACCGCGAGCCGTCCCAGCTTCGCCGCGAGCGGGATGTACGGCCCGAGCAGCTCGAGGTCCTCGGCGCCGACGATCGGGATGTTGAGCGCGTTCGTGACGAGCCCACCGTCGAGCGCCGCGACGACCTGTTCCGCGACGATCAGGCCGGCACGATCCTGAGCCTCCTCGGTCGACGCGGCGAGGTGCGGCGTCACGACGACGTTGTCGAGCTCGAGCAGCTCGCCGGTGTACGGCTCGGCCGAGAAGACGTCGAGCGCGGCGCCAGCGACCTTCCCCGAGCGGACGGCCGCCGCGAGCGCCGCCTCGTCGACGAGCTCGCCGCGCGCAGCGTTCACGATCCGGACACCGTCGCGCATGCGGGAGAGCACGTCGACGCCGACGAAGCCCTTTGTCTCCTCGGTCAGCGGCAGGTGCAGCGTCAGGAAGTCGGCGACGGCGAAGACGCCGTCCGGCTCCTCGACGTGCTCGGCGCCGAGCTCGCGGAAGCGCTCCGGCGCGACGAAGGGGTCGTAACCGACGACGCGCATCCCGAGGCCGAGCGCGCGGCGCGCGACCTGACGGCCGATTCGCCCGAACCCGAGCACGCCGAGCGTCTTGTCCGCGAGCTCGACTCCACCCCAGCGCGAGCGCTCCCAGCGCCCGTCCTTCAGGGCCGCATGCGCCTGCGGGATGTTTCTGGCCAGGGCCACCAGCAGGCCGATCGTGTGTTCCGCCGCGGAGACGACGGTCGAGTCGGGGGCGTTCGCGACCACGATCCCGCGCCGTGTC
Source organism: Actinomycetota bacterium (assembly GCA_030855545.1). GTDB lineage: Bacteria > Actinomycetota > Thermoleophilia > Gaiellales > Gaiellaceae > Gaiellasilicea. The sequence goes on from JALYRA010000103.1 coordinate 6,117, forward strand.
GCCGCGCTCACGTCGACGTTGTCGATCCCGACGCCGGCGCGGCCGATCACCTTCAGCCGGTCGGCGCGGTCGATCACCTCCGCGGTCAGCTGCGTCGCAGAGCGGATCACGATCGCGTCGTAGCCGCCGATGATCTCCTCGAGCGGCGAGTCGCGGTCCTCGTCGACCTCGAACCGCGACCGCAGGAGCTCGACGCCCGCTTCCGCGATCTGCTCGCGGACCAGGACTCTCAGACCGCCGCTCCTTCTGCATAGACCTCGAGCGCTCGGGTGGCCGCGACGCCGCGCTCGATCGCGGCGCCGAGCCCGCCCAGCACGAGCTCGACGGCGTTCAGCGCCGTCGCGATGTCGAACTCGTCGTACCAGCCGATGTGGCCGATTCGGAAGATCGCGTTCTTCAGCTCGCCCTGGCCGCCGGCGATCGTGACGCCGTGACGCTCGCGCAGCTCGAGCGTCAGCTGCGACGACTCGAGCCCGTCGGGCATGCGCGCGGCGGTGACGACGGCGGCGCGATCCTCGTCGGGCGAGAAGAGCTCGAGCCCCATCGCCTGGATCCCTGCCCGGCACGCACGGCCGAGCCGGACGTGGTGCTCGAACGCCGCCTCGAGGCCCTGCTCGAGCAGGAGCCCGAGCGCGACGTCGAGCGCGACGATCAGCGAGACCGCGGGCGTGAAGGCGCTGTCGAGCGCGGCCTGTGCCTTTCGCGTCTTCTCCCAGTCGAAGTAGAAGCTCGGCAGAGTCGCGCGGCCGACCTGCTCCCAGGCGGCGGCCGAGACCGCGGCGGTGGCGAGACCCGGCGGCGTCATCAACGCCTTCTGCGACCCGGAGACGACGACGTCGAGCCCCCAGGCGTCCATCTCGAGCGGGACCGCGCCGAGGCTCGAGACGCCGTCGACGACGACGAGCGCGCCGGCGTCTTTGGCGACCGCCGCGAGCGCCTGGATGTCGGCGACGACGCCGGTGGACGTCTCGGAGTGGACGAGAAAGACGAGCGAGACCGGCTCGATCTCCTGAAGCTTGCGACGCAGGTCGTCGGCGCTCGGCGTCTCGCCCCACGCATAGCGGAGCTCCTCGACCTCGCAGCCGAACGTGCGCGCCATCGAACTCCAGCGCTCGCCGAACGAGCCGGCCGAGACGGCCAGCACGCGCTCGCCGGGCGAGCAGAGGTTGACGATCGCGGACTCGAATGCTCCGGTGCCCGAGCAGGTGAAGAGAAGGACGTCGTTCTCGGTGCGGTGCACCTCCTGCAGCCGGCCGAGGACGCGGGCGTAGACCTCGCGGAAGTCGGGCGCCCGGTGGTGCAGGACGGGCTCGGAGAGCGCCGCGAGCACCTGCGGCGGCACCGGAGTCGGCCCGGGCGTGAACAGGTACCGCTTCTGCGCCATTGCGGGGCAGCGTAGCGTGGCGCCGGCAGCGGTTGGCGTGTCGGCGATTCTGGGCCGCGGGCGGCCACTTCAGGGATCTTCGCGCGCTGAGCATCCCGCTTCCGCGGATGCTCATCCTGCACAAAACTAGCGGTGCGTCTTGAAGCTGATCAGCTGCTGGAAGGTCGGACGGTTCGCGCCGCGCATCGTGTTGCGGAGGATTCCCGGGGCGAAGACGATCCGCTCGGCGGTCGCGTCGGCGCGCCAGGCGGCCGGATCTGCGCCCTGCGCGGCCGCGAGCCCGGCGCCGGCGGCATCGAGCGCTGCCCAGAGCGAAGCACGGCAGGTTGTCAAGTCTCCCAGTCCGCAATAGCTGAGCGAGTTGAACGTGCGATAGGGCCTGCCGAGAACCTGCCGGAGATCCTTCTCGACGTAGTTGATCCAGGCGCCGCTCATCGAGAGCGAGAAGCGTGGTTCGAGCTCCGCGAGGCGGTCGGTCACAGGGCCGAGCCGAGGCCTCAGCACGGCGTCGGCGATCCTCGGCCACGCAGCATCCATGATCGCCGCGCCCGGATCGTCGATCTTCGTGTCGAGGTCGCGGTCGAGGCGGCTGCCACCCTTCGTGGCCCAACCTTCGAGGAGGGCGAGCATCTGCTCCGCGCGGGCGCTCGGTGCGGGACCTGACTTCAGTACCGCCGCGAGCGTCGGCAGCACGATCACCGGCCGGATGTCCTGCGTGGCAGCGCGGTTCATCGCCGCGACGGCGTCCGTCAACGAGTTCTTTCCCTTCTTGAGGCCACGCTCGAGCAGCGTCACTCGGTTGACCGGCCCGTACGCCCAGTTGTCGTCGGCGGCGCGGAAGCCGCGCGCAGGCTTGTTGTTCCAGTTGACGATCTGACCGCTCGGCGGGTTGATCACCTGCGGATGGGCCTTCGCGGCGAGGAAGCCCTGCCACTCGAAGCGTCCGTCGCCGATCGTCGGCAGCGGCTGCTCGGCACCCGCGTGGCGGATCGGCAGGCGGCCGGACGAGACCATCGCGATGTCCTTGTGGTCGAGATAGAAGAGGTTGAATGTCATCTCGACGCCGAGCGCCGTCTTGACGAAGTCGGTGGCCGACCCGACTGAGCCCGTGTTGAGCCGAGCGAGCGCCGGCGCGCTCGCCACCTCCCGTCCGCGCGTCGAGCGCGAGGACGCGAGCGCGACTCGGCGTCCCTGCGAGGTGGCGTAGCCGATCACCGGCCCGTGAACGGTCTCGTAGAAGACGAGCGGCTGATCGGGCTGGCCGCCCCCGCGGATCACGCCCGCGTCGAAGCGCGTCATCGCACGGCACTCGCCTTTGAAGAGGTAGTGGAAGTCGCCGCCGCAGAGCGTCTCGGCAAAAACGTCGATGTTGTCGGAGCCGGCCGAGGTCGCGCTCCAGGCGAAGTCGGGGCCGCGGCCGATCAGGATCAGCGGGATGCCGGCGAGCGCGCCGCCGCGCACGTCGAAGCCGCCGCCGTGGAGGTCAGCCTCCATGAAGAACTCGGGATAGAAGAAACCAAGCTGCGGACCCGCGACCATCAACGGCTTGCCGGTCGCCGAGCGCTTCCCCGAGAGCAGGATCGCGTTCGACATCTGCCCATGGGTGAGGAACGCGGGCGCGCCCGGCTCCGCCGAGCGGAAGCTTCCGTCGTCGATTGGCGCTGCCCCGCTGACGAGCGAGTCGGGCTTGGCGCCGTACGGGAACGACTTCGCGATCGAGACGGGCGTCTGCTCGTCCATTTCCAGCCGCAGATCGAGGAAGACCTGGCGTGCCTGCTCGCGGCCGAGCCGGTTCGTGAGCGCAGAGAGGAGCATCGCGCGGCGCACTTCGTCGCCACCGCCTGCGCCGAAGCGCTGGCCGAGCAGGGCGACCATGCCGATCACGTCGTTCCGGCCCCAGGGTGGCAACGGGTAACCGACCTTCCTGCGGTAGGCGTTGATGCCTGCCGTATAGGCGTCGATTTGCGCGAGGAAGCTCCGGCCGGCGACGCCCTGCGCCCGGAGGATCGTGATCTGCTTCGCGAGGAACGCCTCCGTCTGTGCGCTCGGGACGAACTGCTTACCCGAAAGGGCGAGGCCGAAGGCCGAGATCCCGGGCGCATCGATCGCCGCGATCCGGCCAGGCCCACGCGCGAGCTCCATCAGGATCCCGCGGTCCTCGGCCGCGATCCATCCGTGCGCGAACTGAACGTCGAGGGCGGTCGAAGCGAAGACGTGCGGGACGTCGAAGCCGTCGCGGAGGATCCGCACGCCGCGCTTCGGGCGTTCGACCCGGACCGCCTTCTCGTTCCCCGTCCAGAGGTTCTCCGGCTTGAAGTACCTGCGCAGGTCGGACGGCTTGACCGCCCCGAAGAGCGGGGTCAGCCCGTCGTACAGCGCGATCTAGTCAGTCGAGTGCTTCCCGAGCGAGACGTCGCCGGCCTGGCCCGGCGGCAGAACGTTGAGCGCGACCGCGGCGTGGTCTCGGCGAGCCGCCGCGGAGCCTGCGACGGCGAGCACGAGCGCAGAAGCCGCGATGACGGAGAGAGCCCGGCGCACGCTCCGACCCTACTACGCTCCTCAGATGGAAGCGCTTCTCGCCTTCGGCGCCGCGCTCGTCGCCCTGCGGCTCGCCGGGCTCCTCGCGGCCAGGTGGCGGGAGCGCCGCCACCCGCACCTCCTCGCCTGGAGCGCGGGCCTCGCGGCCTACGCGCTCGGCTCGGCGGCGATCGCGTGGGGCGCTGCGGCAGGCTGGAACGAGGGCGTCTTCCGTGCTTACTACCTCTTCGGCGGCCTGCTCACGGCGGCACTGCTCGGGGCGGGGTCGTTGCTCTCTGTCGGCGTGCGTCGCGCAGCCCCCGTCGCGCTCCTCTACACGGGACTCGCGCTCGGCGTCGTACTCGCCGTGCCGCTCGAGGCGCCGGTGGAAGGGACCGCGATTCCGGAGGCGCAGGAGCATCTCGCCGTCTTTCCCGCTCGGATCCTCGCGATCGCCGGCAACGTCGCGGGCTCGCTCGCGCTCGTCGGGGTCGCGCTGGCGGGAATCCGGCGCCGACCGCTCGGCAATGCGCTCCTCCTGGCAGGCTTCGCGATCGCGGCCGTCGGCAGTGCGCTCGCCGGACTCGGGGCGGCCGAAACGGCAGCCTTCGTCGCCGTAGCTGCCGGACTTTTGTACGCAGGCACCGCAGCAACACGCTGACAGTACTTACCTTTTGCAAACAGTCCGCTTGCTAGCCTGACGGCTGCTTTTTCGCCCGCCCGACACCCTGCGGCTTCTCCGTGTCGGCCGGCTCATGTACCCCATCCTGGGAGGTGTTGTGAAAAACCCGTCCGTGCGGCTGATCGTCCTTTGCGGTGCAGTGGCTCTCGTTCTTGCGGCTCTGACGCCACCGCGCGCCGATGCGGCATCCACCCGCGCCCAGCGCACGATCGCCCAGATCGACAGCTTCCGCACGACGACCTGGCGGCTGCAGAGGCTGATGGGCACCAAGCGCACACCAACGTTCTTCGCCGAACGGCGTACGACGAATGACGCGTATCGGAGCTGGATTCGCAATCGCTGGAAGCAGCGAGCGGCCAGAGCTCTGAGCCAGGCGCAGAAACCGCCCCACCGAAGCCAGTGGCAGTGCATCCACCGCTACGAGCGCCACCCGGCTCAGGGCTGGCGGACGCGAACCGGCAACGGGTACTACGGCGGCCTCCAGATGGACATCGACTTTCAGCGGACGTACGGGCCTGAGTTGCTCCGCCGCAAGGGGACGGCAGATCGCTGGGCTCCGTACGAGCAGATGTGGGTCGCCGAGCGCGCGCACCGCACCGGTCGCGGCTTTCATCCGTGGCCGAACACGGCTCGCTACTGCGGCTTGATCTAGCTCTGATCTTCCTCGTTCTGGGAGCGGCTTGCCCGCCGTTCCCGCAGGTAGACCGCCGCGAAGACGGCGGCGATCCCGACGACGACCAAGGTCTCGACGATCGCTCCCCCGAGGCCAGCGTGCGCGACTAGCCGTTCGACAGCAACCACAGCCCGGCCATCGTGTAGAGCACCATCAACCCCAGCATGGCGTACTGGGAGCGGAGCGCGTCGCGCTCGGGCAGGATCGTCACCGCGCGGTCGTGCGCGACGGCGAGCCCGGCGACGTGCCCGGCGACGAGCGCCCCCACCTGGACGTACCAGACGGTGTTGGGCGAGAACGGCGCGATGTTGGGCGAGTAGTCGACGGTGCCGAGGATGTCCCAGCCGAAGCCGAACGGGTCGGACGCGAGCGGCAGGATGTACTGGCCCTGGATGACGAGCAGCGTGAGGTAGTGCGCGACGGCGTAGACGAGCGCGATCGGGATCAGGCTCGACAGGAACTCTGCCCCGAGCGGACGGTCGGTTTCGAGCATCCGGTGCGCTACGGCAACGGCTGCCCTGTAGGCCAACGCGACGAGGAGGACGCATCCGACCAACCCGAGCAGGCTGAGACCGGTGCCGATCAATTCCGCGGTTCCTGGCGAGTCGATGATGTGCGGGCTCTCGAGGTCGGCGCGGAGGTTCTGCCAGAACGGCGCGCGGCCGAGGCCGTCGAAGCCGACAGAGCCGAGCATCACCGCGACGAATGCGAGCATTCCGGGCGTCGTCTCGGCGCGGGCGAGCCCCGAGAGCGGCATGCGGGCGACGAGGCGGCCGTCCCGCTCGCCGAACGGCGCGATCCGGCTGAGCAACCCGAAGTAGACGGTGAACGCGTCGCCCTTCTCCGACCACTCCCGCCGGCCGACCGCCGCCATGCCGAACCACATCGTGTAGCTGTAGATCGCGACGGCGAGCGCCAGTGCTCGCGGGCTGGCGGGCTCCGAGTACGCGAGCTCGAGCACCGCGAAGTAGAAGAGGAGGAACGCCGCCGGCCAGACGCCCAGCCGCTCGGAGTAGGTGAGCGGCGGCGCCCACGTCTGCCCGAGCCTGTGCCAGATCCACGAGAACCCGTTCGCGATCGCGAGCCAGGGGTTGAGCACAGGCCAAACGTTGCCCAGTAGCACCTGTACGGGTACGAGGCCGAGCCAAAAGACCACGTAGACGAAGGTCGGCGAGAAGTTCTGCGCCGACGATGGCTCGCCGAGCAGCGCGGTCAGGAAGACGAGGACGAGCAGCGCGGCTGAGAGCGCGCCCAGGATCCCTTGCAGGACGCGCGAGCGAAGGACACGGTCGAGCCCTGACGGCAGTGGCCGTCCGCCGGCGCGCCGGTCGAGCTGAGGGCGCTTCCAGAGCACGCCGAGCGCGAGAAACGAGAGCACGAGCACCACCGCACCGCCCCAGAAGAAGAGCCAGTCGGGCACCGGAAGGTCGCGGACGCCCCCGATCCCGTGCGCAAGGAGGCTCAGGGACGAACCTCGAGCTCTCCGAACTGGAGACCGCTCTCTTCGAGCTCGATCTCGAAGCGTCCCGGCGCTGTGGCCGTGAATCGGATCGTCGCCGGCTTGCCCGGGCCGACATCGGCCATCAGGTCGTAGCCATGCACGTGGACGTGGTCGACGACATCGGACTTCACGCGGAGGACGACGATGCGGCCACGTGAGACCGAGTCACGACCGATCCCGCCCACCGCCTTGCCGCCGGAGATCGTGTAGTCGATCTGCACCGTTCCAGGGCCTTTGCTCCCGGTCGTCGCCGGCGGCTGCGTTTCCGTCGTCGTCGGCGCGGTCGTGGTCGCAACTGTCGTCGCAGGCGCGGCGTTCTCGCGATCGTTCGACCGCAGCGCGACGAAGAGACTGACGAGAAGGCCGAGCGAGGCGGCGATCAGCGCGACCTTGCGGAGGTTCGGATCCATCGTCGCGGCAGGCTACCGAGGTGGCGTGTCGAGTCGAGCTATCGCAGCGCTCGTCTCGGCCACGAGCAGCCCCACGAGCTCGCCGGCGGGAAGCTCGCGCGCGAGCGCGGCACCCTGTCCAGCGAGCAGGAACATCGACTCGGTGGCACCCTTCGCGGCGGCCGCTACCTGGAGTGGCCGCGTCAGCGAGAGCTGGAGCGGGAACGGGGCCGGCTCGAGGCCCGACCGCTCGATCCGGTCGACGAGCGCCGACCGGAGCATGCGCGCATTGCGTCCTGAGAACGCGCGGGTTACGACCGTCTCCTCAACGGAGGTGCGGGCGAGCGCAGCGCGGTAGGCATCGCTCGCCAGGCTCTCCGGGGCAGCGATGAACGCCGTCCCAAGCCAGGCGCCGCCGGCTCCGAGCGCCAGCGCCGCCGCGACTCCCCGTCCGTCCATGATCCCCCCGCCCGCGAGCACCGGGATCGACACGGCGTCGACGACCTGCGGGACGAGCGGCATCGTTGCCACGTCGACCTCATCGAGCGGACGGTCAAAGGTGCCGCGATGACCGCCTCCCTCCCACCCCTGCGCGACGACGAGGTCGACGCCTGCCGCTTCGAGGGCCTGCGCCTCCGCGACCGTCGTCGCGGTGCCGACGACGACCGCGCCGGCGTCCCGAATCGCGGCGAAGTCGGGGATTCCGAAGATGAAGCTGAACACGGGCACGCGCTCTTCGAGCACGACCTCGAGCTGCGCGGCGAGATGCGCTCGGACGTCCGGCGCGGACGGCTCGGGATCGTCGGCGCCGAGCGCCTCTCTGGTCGAGCGCAACGACGCACGCATCGACGCGACCGTGCCGGCATCCGGCTCGACGGGTTCGGGCCAGGCGAAAAGGTTGACCATGAACGGCCGGTCTGTGAGGTCCCGCACCGCCCGAATCGCCGCGCGCAGCTCGTCGGGCGGGAGCCAAGCCGCCCCGAGAGAACCAAGACCGCCGGCGTTCGAGACCGCAGCGGCGAGAGCGGGCGTCGTCACTCCGGCCATGGGCGCCTGCACGATCGGGTAGCGCACACCGAGCGCTGTCGCCGCCGGTGTCTCGTGCCAGCGCACTACGGTTGCAGCCGCTCGCGCACGAGCTCGCTGACGGCGCGGGCGTTCGCCTTGCCGCCGGTCTCCTTCATCACCTGGCCGACGAAGAAGCCGAGGAGGCCCTCCTTGCCGCCGCGGTAGGCGGCGACCTGACCGGGGTTGGCGTCCAGGATCCGCGCCACGATCGGCTCCAGCTCGGCTGTGTCCGACACGGCCTCCTGCTCGAGGTAGGGAGCGGCCGAGAAGCCGGGCTCGGCGACCTTGGCGAGCGCCTCGTCGAGCGCGGCGCGCGCGATCCTGTCGCGCGCCTCGACGAGCTGCGCCAGCTCGGCCGGGTCGACCGCGCTCCCGTCGACGCCGGCGAGCCGGTTCGCGATCACGTTCGCGGCCGCGACCGGCTCGGCTCCGGCTGCGACGGTCGCCTGCCAGAGCCCGTCGAGCCCGCCCGTGACGAGGACGACGGCACGATCGAGGTCGAGATCCCCTTCGATCCGGCGAATGCGCGCAGCGGGACTCTCGGGCAGCTCCGACCGCAGCCGTTCGACGAACTCGGCAGACGGCTCGACCGGGACGAGGTCGGGCTCGGGGAAGTAGCGGTAGTCGTCCGCCTCCTCCTTCGAGCGGCGGGCGGTCAGCGCGCCCGTCGAGGCGTCGAAGTCGTACGTCTCCTGCACGACCTCGCCCCCCGACTCGTAGAGAGTGATCTGCCGCTTCACCTCGGCGTCGATCCCCTGGGCGACGAAGCGGAACGAGTTCATGTTCTTCAGCTCGCAGCGCGTGCGCAGCTCGGAGGATCCGGACGGCCGCACCGAGACGTTGGCGTCGACCCGCAGCTGGCCCTTCTCCATCTCGGCGTC
>JALYRA010000107.1 GCA_030855545.1 Actinomycetota bacterium
GCCCCTACCTCGACGACGCCCGGCAGCGCTACCCGTCCGTCTCGGAGGAGTCGCTGCCGTCGCCCGAGCACCCCTGGGGAGTACAGAACGCCTTCGTCCAGGCGGCGGCGGATCTCGGCGTGCCCGGCCTGCTTGCGCTGCTCGGCCTCTTCGGGGCGGGCACGTGGACGGCGCTCGCAGGCTACCGCCGCGGGCCACCGGAAACCCTCGTGCCGCTGCTCTGGCTGATCGTGGCAGCCGCGGAGCTGACCGCGCTCGGGCTCTTCGCCGGGGTGCCTGTCGACGCACTCCTGTGGCTCGCACTCGGCCTCGCGGTAGCATCGCGCGCTGTGTCCAGAGGCGAAACATGAGCAGGCACGTCCTCGTCACGGGAGGCGGAGGATTCATCGGCTCCAACCTCGTTCGGGCTCTGCTCGAGCGAGGCGACACCGTCCGCGTCCTCGACAACTTCTCCACGGGGAATCGCGCGAATCTCGCGGGGCTGGAAGACGACGTCGAGATCGTCGAGGGCGATCTGCGCAGCTACGAGCGCGTCCACAACGCTGTGCGGGGCGCCGAGCTCGTCTTCCACCAGGGCGCGCTGCCGTCGGTGCCGCGCTCGGTGCAGGATCCACTGACGACGAGCGCCGTCACGATCGAGGGCACCTTGAACGTCTTGCTTGCAGCTCGCGACGAGGACGTGCGCCGAGTCGTCTACGCCTCCTCGTCCTCGGTCTACGGGAACTCCGGAACCCTGCCGCGCAACGAGTCGCAGCAGCCCGATCCGATCTCGCCGTACGCCGTCGCCAAGCTCTCCGCCGAACGGTACTGCGTCAGCTTTCACCGGGTCTACGGGCTCGAGACGGTTGCGCTGCGCTACTTCAACGTCTTCGGGCCGCGGCAGGACCCGAAGTCGCAGTACGCGGCCGTCGTCCCACGCTTCATCGCCGCGATCGACGTGGGCGAGGCGGTGCCGATCCACGGCGACGGGACGCAGTCTCGTGACTTCACCTTCGTCGCGAACGTGGTCGAGGCGAACATTCTGGCGGCCGATGCCGAGGATGCGGCCGGCACAGTGCTGAACGTCGCGACCGGCCGCCAGGCGAGCGTCAACGATCTCGCGGACGCGATCGGCGCAGCGCTCGGGAAACCGGTCGAGAAGGCGTACCTCCCCGTCCGCACGGGTGACGTCAGGGACTCGTGGGCGGACGTCTCGGAAGCCCGCCGGGTGCTCGGGTACGAGACACGGATCCTCCTCGAGGACGGCCTCCGGCTCGCCGCCGACGCCTATCTCGCGCGTGGCTGACGAGCCGATCGTCGTCCTGCGTGTGATCGCCCGCCTGAACATGGGCGGTCCGGCGCTGCACGTGGCCTATCTCTCCGAAGGGCTCGCGGACCGCGGCTACGACACAACGCTCGTCGTCGGCGAGCTCGCCCGCGGCGAGGGCTCGATGGCGTTCGTCGCAGAGTCGCGCGAGATCAAGATGGTACGGCTGAGCTCGCTCTCACGCGAGATCGCGCCGGTACGGGATCTCGTCGCGCTGCTGCGGCTGACGCGACTGATCAGGGAGCAGCGACCGCACATCGTGCACACGCACACGGCGAAGGCGGGCGCGATCGGCCGGGTCGCGGCGCTGCTCGCAGGCGGCAAGGCGAGACCGATCGTCGTCCACACGTTCCACGGTCATGTCCTGCGCGGCTACTTCGGGCCCCTTCGCACGATCGCGTTCCGCACACTCGAGCGCCTGCTGGCGCGTGTGTCCACCAAGCTGGTCGCGGTCAGCCCCGAGGTTCGCGACGAGCTCGTGTCGCTCGGCGTCGCCCCGCCGGAGAAGTTCGTCGTCGTCCGGCTCGGTGTCGAGCTCGGCGAGCGCGTGTGCTCGTCGGACCGCGCGGAGACGAGACGGCAACTCGGCCTGCCGCCGGAGCGATTCGTGATCGGCTGGGTCGGCCGGATGACCGCGGTCAAGCGCGTCGAGGATGCGCTCGAGGCTTTTCGGATTCTGCTCGACCGAGGTGTGGACGCGACGCTCTGCCTGGTCGGCGACGGACCCGATCGCGACCAGCTCGAACGACTGGCGAAGGAGCTCGGCGTCATCCGCCACTGCCTCTTCCTCGGCTATCAGGAGGAGATGGGTCGGTGGTTCGAGGCGTTCGACGTCTTTGTCCTGCCGTCGGCGAACGAGGGGACGCCGGTGTCGGCGATCGAGGCGCTCGCAGCCGGCTGCCCGGTCGTCGCAACGCGCGTGGGCGGTGTGCCGGACGTGGTCGAGGACGGCGAGACGGGGTTCCTCGTCGAGTCCGGCGACAACGCCGAGCTTGCGGCGCGGCTCGAGCAACTCGCCTCCGATCCCGGCCTTCGGGAGCGATTCGGCGAGGCCGGCAAGGAGAGCGTCGCGACCCGCTACGCCGTCGGCCGGCTCGTCGACGACATCGACCGGCTCTACCGTTCGCTCTTAACGTAACCGCGCGAACGCTGCGAACGAGGGCTTCTTGACGCCGGTCTCGGTGAGAAAGCCGGACTGCCAGCCTTCCTCGATCAGCGCTCGCCGCTCGTCGCGAAGCAGGAACCAGATCATCATGTCGATCCGCGGGTGCCGCTTCATGATCCCGTGGGCCTCTGTCAGGTACTTCGCCTGATTCGCGAGCGTGACGCCGTAGATCGGGTCGGGCGGACGCGTCTGGTAGCCGTACTCCGTCACCCAGATCCGCTTGTTCCCGTACAGGCGCGTCACTTCCTTGATCAGGGTTCCGATGTTGCCGAGCGTGATCGCGGTCGGCGCCTCGCCGCGCTTTCCGGGCGGCGGCGGGGTCGACGGGGTTTCGGTCGGCCGGCCGTAGTACGGGTGATGGGCGTAGGCGTCGAACCTCGCGGCACCGGCCTTCTTCATCCCGCGCAGGAACGCGAGCGGCGACAGCGAGGGGCGCGCCGAGGTCGGCTCGTTGTTGCCGCGCGGGCTCGTAACGCCGCAGGCCACCTTGGACGCGCCGAGGGTCGTGATCGAGACGCCCTTGTAGATCGCGTTGCAGATCTTCGCGTAGTCGATCGGGCTCTGAGCGACGTAGCCGCTTCCAACGCGGCGGTACTGCGGGCGCAGGAAGGCGGGGTTGTTGGGCTCGTTCCAGGCGAGCCACTGACGCACGGGCGGGAGCAGGCGGCCATCGGGCGCCGCGAAGCTGCCGCTGTAGCGCTTCGCCGCCGCGGCCGCGAAGCGCTGCAGGTCGAGCGGGTTCCGCGGCGCGACGTTGACGCCGGCGGCCCCGTTCGCCCAGGGTGGAGTCCCGATCACGGAGAAGACGACCTTGATTCGGTGCTGCGCCGCGTAGTTGACCGTGCGGTCGTAGGCCGACCAGTCGTACGCGCGGTCGTTCGGGTTGGCCGCGTTCGCCGGCCGGCGCTTCGCGACGCCGTTGACGCCGCCCCAGACGAGGTTGACGCGGATCAGCTGCGTCTTCAGCGCCTTCAACGTCGGGAAGACCTTGTCCGGATTACCGTAGAGGATCTGAGCGTCGTCGAAGATCCCGCGCTGGAGGAAGCGAGACGCTGACGCGGAGGGCACGGCGAAGAGCGCGACCGCGACGAGCGCAGCCGCGACGACCGCCCGGCGCCTACGCAACCGGCGCTTCCTGGATCGCAGCGTGCAGGCGGCGCAGCCCGTCGTCGAGCGAGACCTCCGGGTCCCAGCCGAGGATCTGCTGCGCGCGGGTG
>JALYRA010000117.1 GCA_030855545.1 Actinomycetota bacterium
CGCTTCGGCAGGTCGGGACGCTCGGGCTGCAGCGGCGGGCAGCCGGACTCGATCGTGCCGGCCATCTGCGAGAGGGACACCCCCCAGAACGGGTGCTTGCCGGCGAGGGCCTCCCAGAGGAGGACGCCGACGGCCCAGACGTCGCTCGCCGAGCAGGCCTCGTCGCCGCGGAGCCGCTCGGGCGAGATGTACGCGAGGGTGCCCGGCACGTCGCCGACCGCGGTCAGGGTCTCGGTTTCGTCGAACTGCGCGAGCCCGAAGTCGAGCAGGCGCACGGAGATCCCTTCCTCCTCGGCGAGGAGGACGTTCGACGGCTTGACGTCGCGGTGGACGATCCCGCGCGTGTGCGCGTGCGCGAGGCCGTCGAGGATCTGCGCAGCGGCCTCGATCATCTGGCCGTCGCGGAGCTCGCCGGAGCGCATGGCGTCGCGGAGCGTGCGGCCTGCGACGTACTCGTAGGCGATGTAGACGTGGCCGGAGTCGGAGCCGAACCCGTATGCGCGCAGGCACCGCTCGTGGCGGAGTCGCGACGCAGCCTCCGCCTCCCGCTCGGCCCGTAGCGCCGCTTTGCCCTCGCGGGGAACGATCTTCAACGCGACGTCGAGCCCGTTGTGCTCGTCACGAGCGAGCCAGACCGAGCCGGAGCCACCGCTCCCGAGGGGCCGCAGCGGGCGGTAGCGGTCGAGGACGAGCTCCCTGCGCGGGAGCGCTTGTGCAGCGACAGACACGGTCTCAACCGGGTTGGCCGCCGCAGGACCGATTCCTTCCGAGGCTTCGACGGCCGAAGGAGGCGTTACAGTGGCGCGGATCGACCCTTTGCAGCCATGAGCGATCGCGAATCCGACTTCGAGTTCGACTTCTTCGAGGAGCCGGAGACCCAGGAGGGCTCCGGTCGCGGCGACCGCACGCTGCGTCGCCCCCTCGGCGGTCCGCGCAGCCCGCGTGGCCCACGGCTTCCGCGCGGCCCGATCCGCCCGCGCGCCGGCTTCACGCCGCTGCTGCGCCTACTCGGCCTGATCGCGTTCGCGATCCTCGTCGTCGTGCTGCTCCTGCTCTGGGTGCAGAGCTGTCAGGAAGACGCGAAGCGCGACGCCTACGGCGACTACATGACGAACATCTCGGCTGTCGGGCGCGACTCCGAACGCGTCGGGCGCGAGCTCAGCGACGTGCTGACGACACCGAGCATCAAGCCTGCCGACCTGCAGAAGCAGCTCGCCGGCCTCGTGCAGCAGCAGCAACTCGGCACCGACCGCGCCCGTAGGCTCGAGCCGCCCGGTCCGCTCCGGGCATCGCACCAGGAGGCGCTCGAGGCGCTCGACTTCCGCACCGACGGCCTCGCCGGCCTCGCCGAGGCGTTCCGGCGCACGCAGGGCTCGAAGGACGCGGCCGCTGCGGGCGCGCTCCTTGCCTCGCAGGCGGAACGGCTCGTCACGAGCGACGTTGTCTGGGACGATCTCTTCAAGGATCCGGCCGTCAGCGTGCTCCAGCAGGAGGAGATCAGCGGCGTCGAGGTACCCGACTCGAACTTCGTCCAGACCCCGGACCTCGCCAGCAACAGCTCGATGGTGCCGATCTGGGAGCGGATCAACGGATCGGCCGCGTCCGGCTCGCCCGGCGGCGGCACGACGGGCGGGCTGCACGGCACCAACATCGAGGGCGTGAAGGTCGTCCCGGGCGACCAGCAGCTCTCGACCTCGACCGAGAACACCGTCGAGGCGTCCACCGACCTCGCCTTCGCAGTCTCCGTCGCGAACTCCGGCGACAGCCAGGAGGTCAAGATCGAGGTGACGCTGACGATCCAGCAGAGCCCCACCCCGATCGTGAAGAAGCAGACGATCGACATCATCAATCCGGACGAGACGAAGACCGTCGTCTTCCGCGATTTCCCCTCGGTCGACTTCGGCGAGCGCCGCGTGATGCGGATCGACGTCGATCCGGTGCCGGAGGAGAAGAACACCGGCAACAACTCGGCCGAGTATCCGGTCATCTTCTCGCTCGGAGCGTAATGGCGTTGGAGCTCGCCGTTGCGATCGCCGCCGCGGCGGCCGCCGCAATCGCGCTCGGCATGTGCTTCTGGCTCTGGGTCAAGGTGCGGAGGCTTCGGACCGCGCAGCGGATCCTGCTCGGCGGCGGCCGCTCCGACCTCGTCGACTTCGCCGTCTCGCTCCAGGGCCGGATCGACGACCTCCACCGCGCGGTCGACGAGATCGCCGCCGGACTCTCCCGGGTCGACCGGCGCGTGGACGGCTCGCTGACGAACACGGCCGTCGTCCGCTACGACGCCTACGCCGGCACCGGCGGGCACCAGTCCGCGTCGTTTGCGTTCCTCGACTCGAACCGGACGGGCACGGTCGTGACTGCGATCCAGGGCCGCGACTACGCGCGCCTCTACGTGAAGCAGCTCGACCAGGGCCGCGCACCGATTGCGCTCTCGCCCGAAGAGCTCGAGGCAGTGGAAAGAGCGATGGCCAGATAGGTCTGGAGAAGCCGTTCCCGCTGGTAATCTGACCTCAGGTTGCAACAGGTTCTCGTCCTGAATGCGAGTTACGAGCCGCTGAACGTCTGTTCGGTTCGGCGGGCGCATGTGCTCGTCTGGAAGGGGAAGGCCGAGATCCTCGAGAGCCTCCCCAAGGGTCTCCGCTCTGCGACCGACACCTATGTCTGGCCGCACGTGATCCGGCTTGTTCAGTACGTCCGGGTGCCGCGGGCGATCCAACGCAAGATCTCGCGCCGCGCGCTCTTCGCCCGGGACGGCTGGCGCTGCGTCTATTGCGGCACGAGCTCCGGACGTTTGACGCTCGACCATGTCGTGCCTCGCTCGAAGGGCGGCGAGTCGATCTGGGAGAACGTCGTCACGGCGTGCGCCCCGTGCAACCTGCGCAAGGGCGATCGGCTGCTCGAGGACTCGGGACTGCGCCTACCGCGGCTGCCGCGCCCACCGGCGCCGGTGCTCTTCATCCACCTCGCGACGCCGACCATTCCCCAGGTTTGGCAGCGCTACCTGCCCGGCGCCGCGTAGTGAGCTTCACGTGTGAGACCTGTGGCGAGACGCATGCGGGCGAGATGCGCGACATCCGCATGGGCTTGCCGCAGCCGATCTTCCTGCTCGACGACGAGGAGCGCCGCCGCCTCGCCTATGTCGAGGACGATTTCGCGGTGCTGCACGGCCAGAACGGCGACCGCTACTTCGTGCGGGCGCTACTCGAGTTGCCGATCGACGGGGAGGACGGTTACTTCGGCTACGGGTCCTGGGTCGAGGTGAGCGAGCCTGACGTCGCGGCGCTCGGTGAGTTGTGGAACGACGACGAGGGCCAGCGGGCAGAACCTTTCCACGGCACGCTCGCCAACGAGCTCAGCCCCTACGCGTTCACCGAAGGGTTGCCGGTGAGCATCCGCCTGCGTGACGTGAAGTTGCTCCCCCTCGTGGAGCTCGACGACGCGAACCACGAGCTCGTGCGGGCACAGCGGCATGGGATCTCGTCGCACCGCGCCCACCAGCTTGCC
Source organism: Actinomycetota bacterium (assembly GCA_030855545.1). GTDB lineage: Bacteria > Actinomycetota > Thermoleophilia > Gaiellales > Gaiellaceae > Gaiellasilicea. The sequence continues at coordinate 3,505 of JALYRA010000117.1, forward strand.
GCGACCGTGGCCTGAAGAGCTACCCGCGCTCGACCGGGCCGAGCGGGTACCACTCGCTGAACGACCCTGGATAGAGACGCGCGTCCGTGCGGCCGGCGAGGTGGAGCTCGTGCAGGACAGCGCATGCCGTGACACCCGACCCGCAGTAGACGACGAGATCCTCGGCGTCGGCCAGTTCCTGTGGCAGTGGCGCGTCGTCCAGGAAGTAGCGGTTGCGGGCGCCTGGGATGCGGCCGGCGACCGGGTCGATCGGCTCCGCTTCGCCGCGCCACCGTTCGGGAGCGCGCGCGTCGACGAGCGTCAGGCTGGGGTCGTCGAGCCGGCTGAGGAGCTCGGCTGCGGTCGCGGTGTCGTCACGGCGAGGCCGCGCACGGAATTCCTCCGGATCGATCCCCTCCTCACCGGCGAGCAGCGGGCCGTGCCAGGCATCGAACCGGATCGCGCCTGCATGGTCGTGGCCGAAGTGACGGAGGAGCCACCAGAGCCGGTCGGCCCAGCCCGTCCGCTCGTCGTAGGCGATGACGAGCGTGCTCGAGCCGATCCCGGCCGCCGAAGCCCAGGCCGCGAACGCCCCCTCGGTAGGAAGCGGGTGCCGGCCGCCGCCGTCCGTCCCGGTCAAGTCGCGCTCGGGGTCACCGTGCGCCGCCCCGGGCACGTGGCCGGCGAGATAGGCCTCGCGAGGCCGGCAGTCGACGAAGCGCACGTGCATGTGACGCGAGCCTATCCCGCGGCGTATCCACGGCATGAAGACACGAATTCTCCTCATCGCAGTTCCCCTCGTCCTCACCGCCGTGCTTGCCGCCGCGACCCTTCCCGGGTCGGCGTCGAGCGCCGCAGCTGACCCTGGGGGCATCACCGTCGTCGGCACCGCAGCGGTCTCTTCCGTGCCCGATCGCGCCGAGCTCTCGTTCGGTGTCGAGAGCCAGGGCCAGACGGCGAAGGCCGCGCTCGCCGCGAACGCAGCCGAGATGCGCAAGGTGATCGCGGCCGTCAAGGCCGCCGGCGGCACGGACGTGAAGACGCAGTCCGTCTCGCTCTCACCCCGCTACAACGAGAAGAACGAGGTGCAGACGTTCGTCGCCATGAACTCGGTCTCGGCCACTGTCAAGGACCTCGCGAAAGCGGGCTCCCTGATCGACGCGGCTGTGGCCGCCGGCGCGAACCAGGTCTACGGGCCGTCGCTCTCCCGCGGCGATCAGACCGAGCAGTACCGTCAGGCCCTGAAGGCCGCCGTCGCGAACGCCCGCGCGAGCGCGCAGGTGCTCGCCGCGGCCGCCAACCTCTCGCTCGGCCGCGTCACCGCGATCGTCGAGAGCGGCGGCGGCTCACCGCAGCCCTACGCCGTGGCGAACGACAAGGCCATGGCCGAGTCGACGCCGATCGAGCCGGGAACGCAGCAGGTCAGCGCCTCCGTCTCGGTCACCTTCGCCGCCTCCTGACGCCGAAACGGACCTGTCCGGGGACAGTCCCCGGACAGGTCCGGAACGGCCGCAATCACGCGTCGTAGTAGAGAGCGAACTCGGCGGGATGGGGGCGGAGGCGGACGACGTCGACCTCGTGCTCGCGCTTCCAGTCGATCCACGTCCGGATCAGATCCTCGGTGAAGACGCCGCCGCGGAGGAGGAACTCGTGGTCGGCCTCGAGGGCGTCGAGCGACTCGGCCAGCGAGCCCGGGACCTGCGGCACGTCATGGCCCGCTTCCTCGAAGAGGTCGTAGTCGGCCGGAGCGCCCGGGTCGAGGCCGCGCTCGATCCCGTCGATCCCCGCCATCAGCATCGCCGAGAAGGCGAGGTACGGGTTCGCGGCCGCGTCGGGGCAACGGAACTCGATCCGCTTCGCCTTCGGCGAGTCGGAGTACATCGGGATCCGGATGCAGGCCGAGCGGTTCCGTTGCGAGTAGACGAGGTTGACCGGCGCCTCGTAGCCGGGCACGAGCCGCCGGTACGAGTTCGTCGTCGGCGCGCAGAAGGCGAGGAGCGCCGGCGCGTGCTCGAGCAGTCCGCCGACGTAGGCCCGAGCGAGCTGCGAGAGACCCGCGTAGCCCGACTTGTCCGCCATCAACGGCGTTCCCTCCTTCCAGAGGGACTGGTGGCAGTGCATCCCGGAGCCGTTGTCGCCGAAGATCGGCTTCGGCATGAACGTGACCGACTTGCCGTGCGCGCGGGCGACGTTCTTGACCACGTACTTGTAGGTCATGACCTGATCGGCCATCTTCGTCAGCGAGTCGAAGCGCAGGTCGATCTCGCACTGACCGCCGGATGCGACCTCGTGGTGGTGGAACTCGCACGCGATCCCGAGCCGCTCGAGCGTCAGCACCATGGCCGTGCGCAGGTCGTGCAGGGTGTCGTGCGGCGCCGTCGGGAAGTAGCCTTCCTTCGGCCGGGATGTGTAGCCGAGCCCGGGCTTGCCGGAGTTCCAGAAGCCCTCGCTCGAGTCGACCGAGTAGTGCGACGCGTTCGGTCCCAGGTCGTAGCTGACCTCGTCGAAGACGAAGAACTCGCACTCGGGGCCGACGAAGCACGTGTCCGCGATACCGGTCGAGCGCAGGTAGTGCTCCGCGCGCTTGGCGACGCGACGCGGGTCGCGCGAGTAGCCCTCTTTGGTGATCGGGTCGGCGATCTCGCAGATCAGCGAGAGAGTCGGCGCTTCCGTGCCCGGGTCGAGGATGGCCGAGGTCGGATCGGGCATCAGCAACATGTCCGACTCGGAGATCCCCTGCCAGCCGCGGATCGAGGAGCCGTCGAAGCCGAGACCGTCCTCGAACGCACCTGCATCGAAGGCCCGCAGCGGCAGCGTCATGTGCTGCCAGGTGCCGAGCAGGTCGCAGAATTTCAGGTCGACCATCGAGACGCGCGTCTCGGCCGCCCACTCGAGCGCCTCGCGCGCGTCGGGCAGCGTCTCGCTGCCATTCGCCAGGTAGTGCCTGTTCTCCAACTCGGACATCTCGCCTCCTCCTCCGTCGGTCCACAAAAAAAGCGCCCGCAACTCGAGTGAGCTGCGAGGCGCCATAGCCTCGGTTCCACCTGCGCCGGCGGAACCTGCCCGGAACCTAGCAGGGCGAGAGGATGGACGCCAACCGCCTGCGCTGGTATCGTCGGCTCGGATGAGACACCTCAGCCACATCTAGGTCACCCGTTGCCGCGGCCCGCCGTTGTAGCGGGCGTCGCGTGCTGTGGTCCTGGTGTTTTGGTGAGCGAAGGAGTTTCTGAGATGTCCGAGGTCGTCGAATTGAATCGTCCCGTCCCTGCCGTGGAGGTCCGAGACCTCCGCAAGGAGTTTTCGCGCCGCGACAAGAAGGCGGGCCGTTTCGCGCGCAAGAAGCGCGAGGCGCTGTCGGGCGTCACGTTCACGATGGAGCGAGGCGAGTGCGTCGCAATCCTGGGCCAGAACGGCTCAGGAAAGTCGACGCTTGTCCGTCTGCTCTCCACGCTGCTCTTCCACGACGGCGGCAGCGCCCGCGTCTTCGGGCACGACGTCTTCACCGACCCGAAGCCGGTGCGCAGGCTCGTCAACCGCGTCTCCGTCGAAGCGAGCTTCTTCAAGAAGATGTCCGCCGGCGAGAACCTGCACTACGCAGCCCGCTACTACGGGATGGGGCCGCGGGAGACCCGCGTCAAGATCCCCGCCATCCTGACGAAGGTCGGCTTCCCGATCGACCGGCGCAGCGAGCCGATGGAGAACCTCTCGCGCGGGATGCAGCAGAAGGTCGCGCTCGCGCGGGCGCTGCTCACCTCGCCGGTGCTGCTGCTGCTCGACGAGCCGACGACGGGGCTCGATCCGCGCTCGAAGCTGGAGGTGCAGAACTTCGTCCGCGAGGTGCGGCAGACGCATGACGCGACGATCCTGCTCTGCACGCACGACCTCGCCGAGGCCGAAGCGTTGGCGGACCGCGTTGGCATCCTCGATCGCGGCGAGCTCTTGTTCCTCGAGACCGTGCCGGAGGTGCTCGAGCGCTTCGGCGTCGAGACGCTCGAGCAGGCGTTCTTCGCTGCGACCGGGCGTGAGTTCGAGGCCGAGATCGATGAGGACGACGAGGACAGGGAGGTGTTCGCGTGAGAGCTGCCGCCTCGACTTTGAGAGCCGAGCTGATCGGTCTCGGCGGCGTCGTCGAGCGCAACGTCTACCTGACCCGCCGCTACATCTGGTGGGACGTCGCCTTCATGGTCTGGACGATCGCGAACACGCTCACGATCGTCTTCATCGCGAAGGGGATCGAGGCGACGGGCGGCCAGATCGACGTCACCCGCGCGACGGCGACGCTGCTGATCGGCGCCGTCGTCTGGGCCTACCTCGGGATCCTGTTCGAGTTCATGACCGAGACGGTCGCGTGGGAGCGCTGGGAGGGGACGATCGAGTACACGTTCATGGCGCCGCTCTCGCGGGCGATGCACCTCGCGGGCGCGGGGTTCTTCGCCGTGCTCTACGGACTGATCCGCGCGATCATCCTCTTCATCGTCGTCGCGTTCTTCTTCGACCTCGCGCTGCCGAACGCGGACTTCGTCGCCGCCTTCGTCGTGCTCGTCGCGGGCTCGCTCGCCTTCATCGGGATCGGGGTCATGACCTCCGTGCTGCCGCTGATCTCACCCGAGAAGGGCGCCCAGCTCGGGTTCGTCGCGCAGGGGATGCTGCTCGTCGTCTCGGGCGTCTACTACCCGGTCGAGGTGCTGCCGCGCTGGATGGAGTGGCTCTCGGTGATCTCGCCGGCGACGTACGTGCTCGACGGGATCAGGGAGGCGATCCTCGACGGGTCCGGGCTCTCGACGATGTGGGACGAGATCTGGCCGCTGCTCGTGATCGGCGTGGTCGCTGCCCCGGTCGGGCTGTGGGTGTTCAGCCGGGGAGAGATCTATGCGAAGAAGCACGGGAAGCTGAAGCGGAGCGGTTAGCGCCCTGCGACGCCTCGACGCCCACCGGGTCTGGCTCGGCTACCAGGGCGTCGAGGCGTTCGCGTTCTCGCTCGGCTGGACGGTGGCGGCGGTCTTCTTCGTCCGCGAGCTCGGGCTCTCCCCGCTCCAGCTCGTGCTCGTCGGCACGGTGATGGAAATCGCGTACTTCCTCTTCGAGGTGCCGACCGGGATCGTCGCCGACCTCTACAGCAGGCGCGCTTCGATCGTGATCGGCGTCGCGGGGCTGGGCCTCGCCTTCGTCTGGACGGGCCTTGCCGGCGGCGCCTTCGGCGTGCTCGCCGCCGCGGCGCTGATGGGCTTCGCGTGGACGTTCAAGAGCGGCGCAGCCGATGCGTGGCTTGCGGATGAAGTGGGGCTCGACGCGGTCGGCGGCGCGTACCAGCGCGGCGCCCAGTCAGCGCGGGTCGGGGCGCTCCTCGGCATCGGCGTCGCGGTGGGGCTGGCGCTGATCGACCTGCGGCTGCCGATCGTCGCCGGCGGGGTCGTGCTCCTC
>JALYRA010000127.1 GCA_030855545.1 Actinomycetota bacterium
TCTCGGCCCCATGCGCGCCGCCCGGCGGGAGCCGCTGCTCGCGCTCGGCATCGCCGACCGCCGCTTCGGCTGGCCGCTCGAGATGGTTCTGCTCGCTCACCGAGCCGGCTGGGCGATCGACGAGGCGCCGGTCGCCTACCTCGCCCGCTCCGGCCGGTCGAAGGTGACCGGAACCGCCCGAGGCACCGTTCGCGCAGTCGCCGACATGGGGCGCGTCCTCAGATGACCGGCGTGGGCTCGACGGAGCCGCCCGCCGGCGCTGGAGCGGGAACCGGCGGCGTAGGCTCGACGGAGCCGCCCAGGAGCGGAAGTGCCGGCTTCGCCGGCGCTGGAGCGGGAACCGCGCTCTACATCGCAGCGAAGGCGCCGCAGCCGGGTCAGGTGAAGACCCGGCTCGCGCGTGCGATCGGCGACGAAGCCGCGGCGTCTCTGTACTCAGCCTTCCTGGACGACCTGGCGGGACGGTTTCCCGATGCGAGTTGGTTCGTCACCTCACCCGAGGACTGGGCCGGCTGGCCGCGCCCGACGCTCGCGCAGCCCGCCGGCGACTGGACGGAGCGGCAGAGCGCGCTCTTCCGCGGAGCTCCCGCGCGAGGCGAGTCGCGGGTCGTCCTGATCGCCTCCGACTCCCCGCAGCTGCCCGCCGCAACCGTCGCCGAGGCGTTCCGACTCCTCGAGACGCACGATGTCGTCCTCGGCCCCGTGCGCGACGGCGGCTACTACCTGATCGGGATGCGAGGCTGGCACGACGTGCTCGCCGGGGTCGCGATGAGCACGTCGAGCGTCCTCGAGGAGGTCGTCGCATGCGCTCGGGCGCGCGGCCTTTCGTTGGCTCTCGTCGAGCCGACCTACGACGTGGACGAGGTCGACGACCTCGCGCTCCTCGGCGACGACCATGCGGAGATGCCCGCGACACGCGCGGCGCTCGCGGCACTCCGAGCCGGAGTACCCGCATGATCGGCGGCGTCCTCGCGGGGCTCACCGTTCTGCTCGGCTCGCTCGTCGCCCGCGTCGCGTTCGGCGTGCCGCTGCCGGTCGAGCTGATCAGCGACCGCTTCCTTCCGTTCGTCCCCGTCGAGGCTTTCGTTCCCTCGCTCGGCGTCGTCGGCGGACCGGTGCTCGCAAAGGTGTTCGCCTTCTACTCGAGCTTTCTCGTGCTGATCGGCATCGGTATCTCGACGGCACGCGGCTACGCGAAGATCGACCGGCGGCGGCTGGCGATCCTCGCCGGGGCGACCATCGCCGCCTGGCTCGTCACGGTCGCGGTGCTGTGGCCGGCGCTCGCCTCCAACTACGAGGGGCTGCCTCCGGACGAGGCGCGTGTCCTCTCCGTGGCCGCGCTCGCCGCACTCTTCACGCTCCTCGCCACCGTCCTCCACGTCTCGAGGAGGTACGCATGAACCGTCGCGAGCTCGTCGTCGGAGCGGCCGCAGGAGCGCTTGCCATCGGCTCAGGCGGGCTCGCGGAGGTCCTGCGGCGGCGCTCGACGTTCGGCTACGACGGACTCGAGGTGCTCGGCTCGAACGTGCAGGCGATCACGCCGAACGACGACTTCTACGTCGTCACGAAGAACCTGATCGACCCAAAGGTCGACGCCGGCAACTGGCGGCTCGAGCTGTCTGGCCTCGTCGAGAAGCCGCGGACGCTCGACTTCGACGAGGTCGAGAGCATGCCCGCGGTCGAGCAGGCAACGACGCTCGAGTGCATCTCGAACGCGGTCGGCCGTGGGCTGATCTCGAACGCCGTCTGGACCGGCGTCCCGCTCGGCGCACTCCTGCTCCAGGCGGAGCCGCAGAGCTCCGCCAGGCGGGTGTTCCTCCACGCAGCGGACGGCTACACACACTCGATGCCGATCGGCAAGGCATTCGAGCAGACGACCATGCTCGCGCTCGCGATGAACGGCGAGCCGCTGCCCGACCGGCACGGCTACCCGGCCCGCCTGATCGTGCCCGGGGCCTACGGCGAGGTCAGCGTCAAGTGGATCGACCGGATCGAGTTGATCGACGACGACCGCGAGGGCTACTACGAGAAGCAGGGCTGGCAGGCGCAGCGCGCGCACACGATGTCGCGGATCGACGTCCCCGCGAAGGGCTCGACCGTCTCCGGAGCCATCGAGGTGCGCGGGATCGCGTTCGCCGGCGACCGCGGCATCTCGAAGGTGGAGGTCTCGACCGATGGCGGACAGTCGTGGCGCGACGCGGAGATCGGCTACCACCCGACGCGACTCACCTGGGCGCTCTGGAGCTTTGCGTGGCGAGACGCCTCCGCGGGCGACCACGAGCTCGTCGTCCGGGCCACTGACGGCGGCGGCGAGCTGCAGACGTCGGTGAAGGAGAGCTCGGTTCCGGACGGCGCCACCGGGCTGCACCGCGTGCCCGTCCGCGTGGCGTGATGCGGCGGCGGTTCGCTCTCGGTGCGCTCGGCGCCGTGCTCGTCGTGTGCGTCGTGCTGCTCGGGATCGCCCTCGACCGCCCCGACCCGTTCGCGAGCCCAGCGGCAGTGGTGGCCGCGATCGTCGCCGTGCTCGCCGTCTACGGGCTTGCGGCGATCGTCGTGCTGCGCAGTCGCTCGCTCGGCCGCAGTGCCTTCGCGATCGTGCTCGTCGTCGCGGTGGTTGCACGGCTCGCGCTTGCAGTCCAGCCACCGGAGCTCTCCGACGACATCTACCGCTACGTGTGGGACGGACGCGTCCAGGCGGCCGGGATCAATCCGTACCGCCACGCACCCGAGAGTCCCGCGCTCGCGCAGCTTCGCGACGTGGAGATCTACGAGAACGTGAACCGGAGGTTCGCGCCGACGATCTATCCGCCCGCGGCACAGGCGCTCTTCCGCGGCACGTACGCCGTCTACGCGGACAGCGTCGTCTGGACGAAGGTCGTCTTCGTCGGCGTCGACGCTCTCGCGATCCTCCTGCTCGGGCTGTTGCTCCACCGCTCCGGCCGCCCACCCGAGCGGGCGCTCCTCTACGCCTGGCATCCGCTCGCCCTGATCGAGGTCGGGCACAGCGGGCACGTCGACGTCGCCGCCGTGACGCTGCTGCTCGGAACGCTGCTGCTGCTCGGCCGCAAGCGCGTCGTCGCTGCGGGCGTCGTGCTCGCCGCCGCGGTGCTCGTCAAGTTCTACGCGCTCGCCGTCCTACCGGCGCTGCTCGCGGGGTCGCGGCGTGCGGCGATCAAGCTCGTGACCGCGCTCGTCGCCGCGGCGGGGCTCGCCTACCTGCCGTTCATCGAAGTGGGCACGCGCGTCCTCGGCTACCTCCCCGGGTACCTGGAGGAGGAAGGGTTCGACTCCGGCGCGCGCTTCTACGCCCTTCGGCTGACGGGCCTCGAGGGAGCGACGGCTGCCGCCCTCTACCAGACGCTGGCCGCCGCGCTCCTCGGCATCGTCGCGATCGCGGTCTGGCGCCGGGGAGCACAGGCCGAGGGGGCGGCACTACTCCTGCTCGTGACGCTACTCGTGGCCACACCCGCCTACCCGTGGTACGGCCTGCTGCCACTCGCGCTCCTCCCGTTCGCGGGCCCGCGCGTGCTGGTGGCCGGCAGCGTCCTCGCGGGGACGATGCTGCTCCTCTACGTCCAGCAGAAAGCCCCCGGCAATCCGGAGTGGCCGCTGCACGTCGTCTGGGGAGGCGGCTCGCTGGCGCTCGGAATCGCCGGGCTGAGCGCCTTGCGGGAGCGGCTGCCGCGCGGGCGTGTCGTCCATGCGAGCTGAGCTCGGCCGCGAAACGCTCGTCGCGGCGTTCCTCGCCGTCGCCTCCGTCGCGCTCGTCGTCGCGGCCGCGCCTCCAGCCGTCGACGCGCCGGCCCATCTCTACCGGACTGAGCTCGTCGAGCAGGGCGTCCACCTCTGGGACAACCTCTGGTACGCAGGCCAGTATCCGCTCGCGTCGTACAGCTTCCTCTACTACCTCCCCGCGTCCGTCGTCGGCAACGTGCCGCTCGTCGCCGGTGCCGCGATCCTCTCCGCAGCCCTCTTCGCCTCGCTGCTCCTGCACGAATGGGGTGCGATCGGGCGCTGGCCCGCACGCGCCTACGGGCTCCTCGCCGGTGGCCCGCTGCTGACCGGCACCTACAGCTACGCGCTCGGGCTCGCGTGCCTGCTCGCGACGCTGCGTGCGCTTCAGCTCGGCCGGCCGCGGCTTGCGATCCTGCTCGCCGCTCTGACGCTCGGGTTCAGTCCGCTGGCATTCGTCTTCCTCTGCCTCGCGCTCGTCGCGATCGCACTCGGCCGCAGGAGAATCGACTCGAAGGCGCTCGTCGCCGCACTCGCCGCGCTCGCCGGTCTCCAGCTCGGAGCCTTGGCGCTCTTTCCGACCGAAACCTCGTATCCCTTCGGCATCTGGCCGCTCCTCGGCGTGCTCACCGCCAGCTCGCTCGGGGTGGCCGTAGCGATCCGGGCGAGGAACCGCGACGCGCTGCTCGCGTTCTTCCTCCTCTGGGGGATCGTCTGCCTCGCTGCGTTCTTTCTACCGACGCCGCTCGGGAGCAACCTGACCCGACTGCGCTTCTTCGTCTTCCCGCTCGGGCTGCTTCTCGTCCTGCTCTCCGGCTTTCGGCCGCGGATCCTAGCGCTCCCCGCCCTCGCGCTCGGGCTCGCCTACACCGTCGTCCCGTATCTCTCGGTGCTGCCGCAGCGGAACACGGCGCACGAGGCACAGGAGGCCTTCTGGCGGCCGGCGCTCGACTTTGTCCGCGCGCACGGCGGCGCGGGCTTTCGCGTCGAGGTCGTGCCCACGTTCGACCACTGGGAGGCGTACTGGGTTCCGCGCGCCGGCATCCCGCTTGCCCGCGGCTGGTACCGCCAGCTCGACGTGGGCCAGAACGCGACCCTGTACGAGAGCTCGCTCAGCGCTGCGAGCTACCGGACGTGGCTGCGCCGGAATGGCGTCCGCTTCGTGCTCCTGCCGGAGACGCGCCTCGACCGGCTCGGAGCCCGGCTGGAGGCCCGGTTGCTCCGCTCGGGCGACTCGGGGCTGCGGCGCGTCCACTCGAGCGCGACGTGGACGATCTGGGAGCTGCCGCGCGCGACGCCGATCCTCACCGGGCCGGCGCCCGCGCGCCTGACGGCGTTCGAGCACGAGCGCATCCAGGGCGAGGTCGGCGCGGCCGGTGACTATCTCCTTCGCGTTCGCTACACGCCCTACTGGCACGTCAGCGGCAGCGCCGCCTGCCTCGAGCGGACCGCCGACGGATTGACGCGGCTGCGGGCGCAGCCCGGCGCGTTCACGCTGACGACGTCGCTGCGCCGCAGCGCCTCCTGCTAGCGGAGCTGTGCAGTCGCGAACTCGCGGACGCCGTCGGCGAAGCCGACAGATGCACGGAAGCCGAGCTCCGCTTCTGCTTGCCCGGTCGCTGCGAAGACGTGCCGCACGTCGCCGAGGCGGTACTCACCCGTCGTTTCCGGAGACGAGCCGCCGAACGCGTCCGCCAACTCGGCGGCGAGCTCTCCCACCGTGTGGGGGTCGCCGCTCGCGACGTTGAGCGCACCGCCGGCGTCCGACTCGAGCGCGAGCACGTTCGCGCGAGCCACGTCGCGGACGTGGACGAAGTCGCGCAGCTGCCGGCCGTCCTCGAAGATGCGCGGTGCGCGGCCACTCTCGAGCGCGCTCCGGAAGATGCTCGCGACCCCAGCGTACGGCGTGTCGCGCGGCATCCGGGGCCCGTAGACGTTGTGGTAGCGAAGCGCGACGACTGACGCGCTCGTCTCGCGGGCGAAGACGGCGCACAGCGCCTCCTGCTGCGCCTTCGTCGCGGCGTAGACGCTGCGCGGGTCGATCGCCGCGTCCTCGGGAACGGCCTCGGGCACGACCGCACGGCCGCAGGTGGGACAGGGCGGCTCGAACGTGCC
>JALYRA010000133.1 GCA_030855545.1 Actinomycetota bacterium
GTCGCCTCGATCGCAGACCTCGACAAGGCGATCGATGTCTCCGTCGACAACGGCTACGCGCTCAGTGTCATCTCGACCGCCGACGGCTCGATCAACGTGAAGGTCGTCGAGACGGAGACGAGCTCCGCGACGCACATCACCGTGCCGGCCGAGCTGCTCGCGTCACCGATCTACGCCCATCTGCGCAAGGCGTACGCGAAGCTCGTCGAGATCGTCGGCCCACCTCCCTACACGCTCGCTGCCGGCAAGAAGCGACGCGACGCCGAGACGTTCGGCGAACTCCGCCACGAGTCGCTCGACCTCGGCAAGGAAAGCCTTCAGCTCTCGCGCTTCAAGGGTCTCGGCGAGATGAACGAGGAGCAGCTCTGGGAGACGACGATGGATCCTTCGAAACGCCTCCTGATTCGCGTCGACGTCGAGGACGCGTCCGCCGCCGACCGGATCTTCTCGACGCTGATGGGCGACCAGGTCGAGCCGCGGCGAAAATTCATCGAAGACAACGCACGCGATGTCCGCTTCCTCGACGTCTAGATGACGGATCTGACGAACGAACCCCTCGGCGGTGGCCGGATCGAGTCGCGCGAGCTCGAGCAGGAGATGCGCTCGAGCTACCTCGACTACGCGATGAGCGTGATCGTCGGGCGAGCGCTCCCCGACGTGCGCGATGGCCTCAAGCCCGTACACCGCCGCGTCCTCTTCGGCATGCACGAGGCGGGCCTGCAGCCGAACCGGCCGTACAAGAAGTCCGCCGCCACTGTCGGCGACGTGATGGGCAAGTACCACCCGCACGGCGATGCGTCGATCTACGACACCCTCGCCCGTATGGCGCAGCCGTTCTCGCTGCGCTATCCGCTCGTCGACGGCCAGGGCAACTTCGGCTCGGTCGACGACGATCCGCCGGCGGCGATGCGCTACACGGAAGCGCGCCTCTCGCGGATCGCCACCGAGATGCTGCGCGACATCGACGCGGACACCGTCGACTTCGAGCCGAACTACGACGAGTCGCGCAAGCAGCCGTCGGTGCTGCCGTCGCGGTTCCCGAACCTGCTCATGAACGGCTCCTCTGGAATTGCGGTCGGGATGGCGACGAACATGCCGCCACACCGGCTCGGCGAGATCGTCGATGCGATCGTGGAGCTGATCGACAAGCCGGACGCGAACGTCGACGACCTGATGAAGCACGTCAAGGGCCCCGACTTCCCCACCGGCGCCATCGTCGTCGGGCGCAGCGGCATCCGCGACGCCTACCGCACCGGCCGCGGCCGCATCGTCATGCGCGCGCGCGCCCACATCGAGGAGTTGCGCGGCGGCAAGAACGCGATCATCGTCACCGAGCTGCCCTACGGCGTCAAGAAGGGCGGCGAGTCGGGGGTGATCAAGAAGATCGCCGACCTCGTGCAGGAGAAGGTCGTCACCGAGGTCTCCGATCTCGCGGACCACTCCGACCGCACCGGGATGCGGATCCAGATCGAGCTGAAGCGCGAGGCGATTCCGCAGGTCGTCCTGAACAAGCTCTTCAAGCACACCTCGCTGCAGGCGACGTTCGGCTACAACGCGGTCGCGCTCGTCGACAACGTGCCGAAGACGCTTTCGCTGCTCGAGCTCGTCACGCATTACCTCGACTACCAGCGCGAGATCGTCATCCGCCGCTCGAAGTACGACCTGCGCAAGGCCGAGGATCGCGCTCACGTTCTCGCCGGCTACCTGATCGCACTCGACAACCTCGACGAGGTGATCCGCGTCATCCGCGGCGCCGACGACACCGAGGGCGCTCGCGAGGAGCTCATGTCGCAGTTTTCGCTCTCCGAGATTCAGGCCACCGCGATCCTGGACCTGCGCCTCCGCGCCCTCACAGGCCTCGAGCGCAAGCGCGTCGAGGAGGAATACGCCGATCTCCAGGAGCGGATCGCCGAGCTACGGGCGATCCTCGGCGACCCGGCGCGCATCGACGCCCTGATCCGCGAGGAGCTGCTCGAGCTCAAGTCGATCTACGGCAAGAGCGACGACCGGCGCACCGAGATCATCGCTGCGGAAGGCGAGTTCTCGCTCGAGGACATGATCGCCGAGGAGGACATGGTGATCGCGATCACGCGCTCGGGCTACATCAAGCGCCTGCCGGTCACCTCCTACCGTGAGCAGCGCCGCGGCGGTGTCGGCGTGATGGGCATGGATCTGAAGGACGAGGACTACATCGAGCACCTGTTCGTCGCCTCGACGCACGACTACGTCCTCTTCTTCACCACCGTCGGCAAGGTTTACCGGCTGAAGGTGCACGAGCTCCCGCTCGGATCGCGCCAGTCGAAGGGCCGTGCGATCGTCAACCTGCTCCCGTTCCGACAGGACGAGTCCGTGCGCGCGGTGATCGCGACCCGCGACTACAAGGAATCGAAGTACCTGCTCTTCGCCACGAAGAAGGGCGTCGTCAAGAAGACCGAGTTCCTGGCCTACAACACACCGCTCAAGGCCGACGGGATCATCGCGATCAAGATGCGCGAGGACGACGAGCTCGTCGGCGTCCGGCTCTCAGACGGCGACAGCGACGTGCTGATGGTCTCGCGCGCCGGCCAGGCGATCCGCTTCCACGAGTCCGAGGTCCGCGGTATGGGCCGCGACGCCTCGGGAGTGCGCGGGATGAACCTGCGCGCCTCCGACGAGGTGATCGAGCTCGACATCGCCCAGGACGACACCGACCTGCTCGTCGTGACCGAGAACGGCTACGGGAAGCGAACCCGCGTCGCGGACTACCCGGTCAAGGGCCGCGGTGGCCTCGGCGTCAAGACCGTCCAGCTCTCCGAGGCCCGCGGCAAGCTCGCCGGCGCGAGCGTCGTCCGCGACGGCTATCAGGTGATGCTGATCTCGACCGGCGGCACCGTGATCAAGATTCCCGTCGAGGACGTCAAGCGGCTCGGTCGCTCGACGCAGGGCGTGATCGTGATGCGCCTACGCGGCGACGACGAGCGAGTCTCGAGTCTCGCGCTCGTGATGGAGAGCACCGCGTCCGATTCCGCCGTCGAGGCTGCCGCCGATGCGGCGGTCGAAGCCGGCGTCGAGCCGCAAGCTGAGCCGTATTTCGACGAGGACGGCTACGCCGCTACCTCGGACGACGACGACACCGCGTAGCACAGACGTCGAGAAATCTACGCGATCCTCTTCACAAATGATGGAAATACGTGTATATCTCCCTCTTGAGGGGTTCACGTATCTGCCGATAAAGGGACTATCATGGCGTACAACACACAAGTAGACATTCTCGAGCCGGTCAATCTCTCGGAGCATCTGGAGAAGATCGAGCTCTATCTCGGCCAGGTCTGTCAGATCGCCGGTATCTCGAAGATGCAGCTCGATTACTGGACGAACAAGGCGCAGATCCCGACCAAGGGCAAGAAGCAGCGCATCTACGACATCGAGGCGCTCGAGACCGTCATGCTGATCAAGCAGGCGAAGGACAAGGGCCTGAACCTCGGCGCGGCGATCGAAGCGGCTCGTCGGTTCCGCACGACCAATACACAGCTCGGCAGCTAGGTCGGTCCGTCTCCACCGCCGCCCGCCTTCCCCATGAAGGCGGTCAGCATGTCGATCGGCGCCGGGAAGACGATCGTGGTCGAGTTCGTCGCGCCGATCTCGAGCAGCGTCTGCAGGTAGCGCAGCTGCAGAGCCATCGGCGCCTTCGCCATCACGTCGGCGGCCTCGGACAGCTTCTGCGACGCCTGGAACTCGCCCTCGGCTGCGATCACCTTTGCTCGCCGCTCGCGCTCGGCCTCCGCCTGCCGCGCCATCGCCCGCTGCATGCTGGCGGGAATCTCGACGTCCTTCACCTCGACGATCGAGACCTTGACGCCCCACGGCGAAGTGGCCTCGTCGATGATGCTCTGCAGGATTGCGTTGATCTTGTCCCGCTCCGAGAGCAGCTCATCGAGCATGTGCTGGCCGAGCACCGAGCGTAGGG
>JALYRA010000135.1 GCA_030855545.1 Actinomycetota bacterium
CGCGCGGGTGCTCAGTATCCTGATTGCTCATGAAGGTCATCCTCCCCGACTCGACGGAACTCGAACTTCCGGACGGCGCCACCGGCCTCGACGCGGCGCGGGCGATCGGGCCGAAGCTCGCCGAGCAGGCGGTGCTGGTCCGGCAGAACGGCCACGTGCAGGACGTCCGCGCGCCGCTTGCCGACGGCGAGCCGATCCAGATCCTGACGACGCGTGACACGCAGGATCCGGACGCTCTCTTCGTCCTGCGCCACTCGACGGCGCACCTGCTCGCCGAGGCGGTCCGCAACCTCTATCCGGGTGTGAAGGTCGCGATCGGGCCGCCGATCGACAACGGCTTCTACTACGACTTCGAGTTCCCGGAGCCGATCCGGGAGGACGACCTCGCGAAGATCGAAGCGGAGATCGGGCGCCAGCTCGCGGAGGGGCGCTCCTGGGAGCGTCAGGAGATCTCGGCCGCCGCGGCGAAGCAGCGCTTCCTCGAGGAGAACGAGCCGTACAAGGTCGAGCTCGTCGACACCGCGGAGGGCGACATCTCTCTGTACACCCAGGGTGGCTTCACCGACCTCTGCCGCGGCCCGCACCTGCAGGACTCGAAGCCGATCAAGGCGGTCAAGCTCACCTCGCTCGCGGGCACCTACTGGCGCGGCGACGAGCGCAACACGCAGCTGACGCGGATCTACGGCACGGCCTTCTACTCGCAGGCCGACCTCGACGCGCACCTCGAGCGGCTCGAGCTCGCGAAGGCGCGCGACCATCGCAAGCTCGGGCGCGAGCTCGACCTCTTCCACCTCTCCGAGGAGTCGCCCGGCTCCCCGTTCTGGCATCCGAAGGGGATGGTGCTCTGGAACGAGCTCGAAGATCTGCGCCGGCGCGAGAACAAGCGGCGCGGCTACCTCGAGGTGAAGACGCCGTTGATCTACGACAAGTCGGTCTGGGAGACGAGCGGCCACTGGGAGAAGTTCCGCGACAACATGTTCCTCGTCGGCGGCGAGGGACAGGATCCGCACGCAGGCCTGAAGCCGATGAACTGCCCGGGGCACATGCTCCTCTTCGGCTCGCAGCTGCGGAGCTATCGCGACCTGCCGATCCGCTACGCCGAAAGCTCGACCCTGCACCGCAACGAGCTCGCGGGCACGCTCCACGGACTGCTTCGCGTGCGGCACGTCACGCAGGACGACGCGCATATCTTCTGCA
This sequence comes from Actinomycetota bacterium, assembly GCA_030855545.1. Classification (GTDB taxonomy): domain Bacteria; phylum Actinomycetota; class Thermoleophilia; order Gaiellales; family Gaiellaceae; genus Gaiellasilicea. Next base: position 1,198 of record JALYRA010000135.1, read on the forward strand.
CCAACGAGCAGGTGCCCGCGGAGATCGACGCGTGCATCGAGTTCGTCAAGGACCTGTACTCACTGTTCGGAGTCGTCCCGCACGCCGAGCTCTCGACCCGGCCGGAGGATCGCCTCGGCACCGACGAGGAGTGGGATCTCGCCGAGGGTATTCTCCAGTCGGCGCTCGAGCGCCACGAGATCGCCTACGTCGTCGGCGAAGGCGAGGGGACGTTTTACGGCCCGAAGATCGACCTCCACATGGAGGACACGCTCGGCCGCTCCTGGCAGATGGGAACGATTCAGGCCGACTCGCAGATGCCGCGCCGGTTCGGGCTCACCTACATGGGTCCCGACAACGTCGAGCACACGCCCGTCGTCATCCACCGCGCGCTCCTCGGCTCGCTCGAGCGCTTCATCGGCATCGTCGTCGAGCACTACGGCGGTGTCTTCCCGTTCTGGCTCGCGCCCGTTCAGGTGCGGCTGATCCCGGTGGGCGAGAGTCACCGCGAGGCGGTCGAAGCGCTGGCGGAGAAGCTCGAGGCGGAAGGCATCCGGGCCGACGTGGACAGGCGCGACGAGACGCTCGGCAGGCGGATCCGCGAGGCCGAGCTCGAGAAGGTTCCGTACACGATCGTCTACGGCGACCGCGAGTCGGAAGCGTCGCTCGCGGTGCGCGAGCGCGGCGGCGGGCAGTCCACGGCGAGCCTCGAAGAGCTGCTCGAACGGTTCCGCGTAGAGATTGCTACGATCTCGGCCTGAAAGAAGGAGCGGACCACTGCCCCTCACCTTCCCGAGCCCGTTCGAAAGAGTGGTGTTCGTGAGGGTTCAACCGAGTCGGTTGGACGAGGAAAAGTGGCCGCTGCTTGCAGCGGTTTTCGTCGTTCATGAGGAGGATTCAACGAGCTTGGTGAAGAGCCTTTGAGGCCGAGACGCCGTCCGGAAGACCGGCGAGTACCGCAGCCGCAAGACCGGATCAACGAGAACATCCGCGTTTCCCAGGTGCGCCTGGTGGGCGAGGACGGAGAGCAGATCGGGATCAAGTCGACGGACGAAGCTCGCGAGTACGCGTACTCGAAGGGGCTCGATCTCGTCGAGGTCGCCGCGGCGGCCGATCCCCCCGTCGCACGGGTGATGGACTACGGCAAGTACCGCTACGAGCAGGAGCAGAAGGCGAAGCTCGCGCGGAAGCACCAGACCCAGATCAACGTCAAGGAGATCAAGTTCAGGCCGAAGATCGGCATTCACGACTACGAGACGAAGAAAGGCCACGTCGTGCGCTTCCTGCACCAGCGCGCGAAGGTCAAGGTGACGATCATGTTCCGGGGGCGCGAAAACCTGCACCCGGAGCGGGGACGCGACCTTCTGCTCCGTCTCGCTGAGGAGATCAAGGAGATCGCGGTCGTCGAATCGCCGCCACTTCTCGACGGTCGCAACATGATCATGCTGCTCGGCCCGAGCAAGAACGCAGGAGTGAGGACAGACACAGATGCCCAAGATGAAGAGCGGGAGCGGAGCGAAGAAGCGCTTCAAGGTGACGGGGACGGGGAAGATCACGCGCCGTCACGCGATGCAGAGCCACAACCTGGAGCACAAGTCGGCAAAGCGTAAGCGCGCCTTCGGCAAGGACTACGTCGTCTCGAAGGTCGACGCGCCGAGGCTGAAGAAGCTGCTGGGGCTGAAGTAGATGCCACGCGTCAAACGATCAGTCCACGCGCGCAAGAAGCGCCGCAAGGTCCTCGGCCAGGCGAAGGGGTACTGGGGGCTCAAGAGCCGCAGCTACCGCTACGCGAAGGAGCAGGTCGAGCACTCTCTCGTCTACGCCTATCGCGACCGCAAGAACAAGAAGCGGACGTTCCGGCAGCTTTGGATCGTCCGCATCAACGCGGCCGCCCGCGCCAACGGGATGTCCTACAACCAGTTCATCTCGGGGCTGCACAAGGCCGGGATCGAGCTCGACCGCAAGGTCCTGGCCGAGATTGCGGTGTCGGACCCGGCCGCGTTCACGGCCGTCGTCGAGCAGGCGAAGGCCGCGCTCGAGTCTTCCAAGGCCGCGTAATCCATTGATCACGTCGGCGTCGAATCCGACGCTGAAGCTCGTCCGCAAGCTCCTCGCGCAGAAGCGCAAGCGCGAGGAGCTCGGGCTCTTCGCGGTCGAAGGCGAGGATCTCGTCGACGCCGCGCGAGCCGCGGGAATCGAGCCGATCGAGCTCCTCGTCGCCGGCGAGTCGGTCGAGCCGGAGCTCCTGGCGGCGGTCTCGGCGCTGGCGCACCCGCCCCGGGTCGTGGGCGTCTTCCGCACCGCGTCGCTGCCACAGGAGGCGCGCGACACGGTGCTCGCGCTCTGGCGAGTCGTCGATCCGGGCAACATCGGCACCCTGCTCCGGGCCGCCGACGCGTTCGGCGCCGCTCTCTCGCTCTCCGACGGGTGCGCCGACCCACTCGGGTCGAAGGCCTTGCGGGCATCGGCCGGCGCGATCTTCCGGGTGCCGCTCGTCGCCTGGGACGACCCGCCCGGGGTGCGCGTCGCGCTCGTCGCGGAGGGCGGGACGCCGCTGCACGAGCTCGAGCTGCCGGGCCCGACGACGTTCCTGCTCGGCGCCGAGCGCGAAGGGCTGCCGGAGGAGCTCGTCGCCCAGAGCAACCACGTCGGGACGATCCCGACGACGGGGTCGTCCGAGTCGTTGAACGTGGCCGTGGCCGGCGCGATCGCGCTCTACGAGCGCTCGCGGCGGGTTAGCTAGCCCCGTCCCAGGGCAGCCCGTTCCAGTCCTCCGGCGGGCCGGGCTTCCACTTGGGGAACGGGGCGTACGCCTCGGCCCCCGACGCCGTCTCGGTCTCGACGCCCGCGCCGTGGCGGAGCGCCAGCTCGGAGCGCGGGTAGACGATGTTCTTCGGCGGCCAGCCGTCGCGCGCGCCGGTCATGAAGATCACGCACGGGCCGGTTCCTGCCCCGACGAAGCCGTGCTCGGTGTCAGCCGGACAGTGGACGAAGTCCCACGTCGCGAGCGGCCGTTCCTCTCCTTCGATCAGCAACAGGCATTCGCCGGCGAGGACGAGGAAGTCCTCCTGGTTCCCCTCGCGGTGATACCTCCCGCCTGCCTGCCCCGGCTGGAGCACGCCGAGGGTGAAGCCGACCTCGGCGAAGGGTGCGTCGTCTCCCTCGAAGATGCAGGCGGCGCCGAGCACGTCGTTTGTAACCCAGGCGCCGTCCTTCACGTTGACGACGAACCAGCCGTCGCTCACAGGTGTCAGGCCGCCTTCGAGCTGTTCCAAGCGTGCTTCCTCGATCATCTGCGCTCCTCTCCGAGTTACCAGGCCCCGCCGCCGCCCCCGCCGCCGCCTCCGCCACCACCGCCGGAGAAGCCGCCGCCGGAGCCGCCGGAGCCGGACGAGGGCGGTGCGAGCGCGGAGCCGAAGCCAGACGCCAGGTCGCCGATGCTCATCGATGTCGGGCCGGACGCGAGGTCGCCGTGCGGCCCGATCCAGTAGAGCGTGCTCGCCTGCGCGAGCGCCTCGGGCATGTGCAGCTGCGCGCCTTGGAGCACGCGCTCGGCGATGCCAAACGCGATCCCGTAGACGAGGAAGCGCTCCCAGAGCGCGAGCGTCGCCGGCGGCGCCTCGGCGAGGCGGGGAAAGTCGGTCAGGTAGCGGCGGAACGCCTCCCAGCGTTCGGCCTCTGCCTGCGCCTCGGGGGAGCGGCGCCGCCAGAGCCGGCGATTGAACGCCGCGCCGACGAGGGTGGTGGCGCCGACGACGCCGCAGATGCCGAGCGCGATCGCGACGACGCTTCCCCACGAGGGCGCGACGGAGTTGAACGAGCCGATCCCGCCGAAGAGCGTCAGTCCGCCGGCAACGCCCAGAATCGCGGCGCCTCCGAGCAGGGCGGCGAGCCCGCTGTTTCTGAACCACTTCCGGTTCGACATCTCCTCTCCGACCGCGGACTTGAACGTCGTGAAGCGCTCGGAGTTCGACGTCCGGTCCTCCTCGATCCGGTCGCGGAAGCGCGAAAGTCGCTCCGGGCCGTCGGCGAGGATCGCGTCCACCACCTGACCGACGGGCGCTTCGAACGCCTCCACCGGCGTCTCGACATCGCCGAGCGAAAGCTCCAGATCTGAGACCTGTTGTGTCTTCAGCCCGCCCCAGACCTTGCGTTCCGTTGTCGCCTGTTCGGCGCGGTAGCGGCCCCGGCGGATCAGGTCGAAGAGGGTTGCGGTGAACTCGTGGGAACCTGCGCTCCCGCCCTGCGCGAGTAGCGCCGGCACGAGCGCCGGCTGCAGCTCGTTCGGCGGCTCCTGCTCGTACTCGCGGTCGTAGGAGGTCGCGCGCTCGCGGCCCCAGCGCCACCAGACGAAACCGAGGATCGCGAGCGCCGGCCCGAGGGCGATGGCGAGCAGCAGCGCGATCGTGCGCGGCAGGTTGTCGAGTGCCTCGTCGAGCTTGCGGCGGTCGCGCTCGTAGGCCGCCGCATCGTCGCGTTCCTCGGCCACGATTCGATCGAGGCCGGGCCCGCTCTCGACCTTCATCCCCTGCGCCGAGGTGAACACCCGTCGGGGCACGAGCGCGCGCAGCTCGACGAACTGGCCCGCTGGGATGTCCACCGCCCGCAGGTTCGCACGCGTCGCTTCGAGCGTCACGTCGCCGCGGACGCCGACCGGATGTCCCCAGGCACGGACGATCTCTCCCGGTGCGACGACGGTTGCGGTGAGCTGCGAGAGCCTGACCTCCCACTCGTCGCCCCACACCTTCACGTTCACGTCGACGACGTCGTCGTAGGCCGTCGCGACGCCGCGGAGCCGGTAGTGGACGCGGAAGCGCCGCTGCTCGAATGAGGCGCGGTAGTGCCAGACGATCCGCATGCCGCGGTCGGTCGGCGACGTCCCGAACCGCCCGGGGCTGTCGGCGCACTGCAGCTCGGCGCACGCGCCCGAAGCGAACTCGACGCTTCCTTCGGAGACGCGGACCTGGTCGATCGACTCGCCGTCGCGGAGCGGGATCTCTCGGAACGCGCCGCTGAAGTCGCCGCTGAAGTCGAAGGCGATCACCTCGTCGACGAGCAGGCTGCCGTCCGTGTCGACCTGGACGGTGACGTCCGATGCGGGCAGGGCGAAGGACTTCGCGGCGGCCTCGCCGGCGAGCGCGAGCGCCGCCAGCAAGACCGACGCTAGAACGCGACGCGTGGTGCCTCCCGGGCCTCTCCCTCGACCTCGAAGAAGTCCTTGCGCGCGAAGCCGAACGGGCCGGCGACGAGGACGCCCGGCACAGTTTGGATCGCGGTGTTGAACGTGAGCACGGTGTCGTTGTAGACCTGGCGCGAGACGGCGATCCGGTTCTCGGTCTGCGCGAGCTCGTCCTGGAGCTGGCGGAAGTTCTCGTCCGCCTGCAGCTCCGGGTAGGCCTCCGCAACGGCGAAGAGCCGGCCGAGCGCCTGCCCGAGGATGCCTTCCGCAGCGCCTTGCGCGGCCGGTCCCTGTGCGGACTGGGCTCCCGCTCGCGCAGCAGTTACCGCCTCGAACGTCTCGCGCTCGTGTGAGGCGTATCCCTTGACCGTCTCGACGAGGTTCGGGATCAGGTCGTAGCGGCGCTTCAGCTGCACGTCGACCTGAGCCCACGCGTTCTCGACGCGGTTGCGCAGGGTGACGAGGCGGTTATAGAGCAGGACGAGCGCGACGATGAGCGCCGCGACGATCCCAAGGATGATCCAGAGCATCGCGTGACCGTATCGTTACGCTGGGACGGATGCCAACCGCTGTCGCGGGATTCAACGTTGCTCCGGTCAAGAGCCTGGGCCTCCAGCACCCGGAGGAGCTTGTGCTCGAACCCGAAGGCGCACGTGAAAACCGGCGCTTCTTTCTCGTTCAGGCGGACGGCCGTCTCTTCCGGGGCGCCTACCATGGTCCACTCGTCCGGGTCCGACCCGCCTACGACGCGGGCTCGGAGCGGCTCGTCCTCCAGTTTCCGGACGGGACCGCCGTCGAGGCGGACGCTCGCGGGGAGGACGAGGTGATCGGCGACTTCTGGGGCCGGCCGGTCGCGGGAAGAGCGCTCGCGGGCGAGATCGGAGGCGCGCTCTCTGACTACGCCGGCCAGTCGTTGCGGATCGCCCGGACAGCGGAGGACGGGATCGGGTGTGACAGCCTTCATCCGGTTTCGCTGCTCGGGGACGGCTCGGTGGGTGAGCTCGCCGGCCGGACCGGGCGTGAGATCGACCCGCGGCGGTTTCGGATGCTGATCGAGCTCAGCGGCGTGGAGCCGCACGCCGAAGACCGCTGGGAGGGGACGCTACTTCAGGTCGGGGACGCGGTCGTCCGAGTCGGTGGCCCCGTCGGTCGGTGCGCCAACATCACGTACGACCCCGACACCGG
>JALYRA010000176.1 GCA_030855545.1 Actinomycetota bacterium
GCGGTCTCCTGCGGGTTCATCCCGGCGGTCGGCTCGTCGAGGAGGAGCAGCTTGGGCTCGGTAGCGAGGGCGCGCGCGACCTCGAGCCGCCGCTGGTCGCCGTAGGAGAGGTTGCGGGACATCTCCCCGTCGCGGCCGCGCAGTCCCGAGAACCGCAGCAGTTCCCGCGCGCGCTCGTGCGCGTCCTTCTCCTCCCGCCGCACGCGCGGCGTTCGGATGATCGAGCCGATGATCCCGCCCTTGAGCCGGCAGTGCATGCCGACGAGGACGTTCTCGAGCGCGGTCATGTGCTGGAAGAGGCGGATGTTCTGGAAGGTGCGGCCGATCCCGAGCTCGGTGATCGCGTGCGGGGGCTTGTCAGAGACGTCGACGCCGTCGAAGACGATGCGGCCGCCCGTGGGCTTGTAGACGCCCGTGAGCATGTTGAAGAACGTCGTCTTGCCGGCGCCGTTCGGCCCGATCAAGGAGACGATCGAGCCCTGTGGGATCGAGAAGTCGATGTTGTTCGTCGCGACCAGGCCGCCGAACTCTTTCCGGACGTGCTCGGCGACGAGGAGGTCAGTCATTTTTCGGCTCTCGGTCCGTGTCGGCGCCCTCGTGCGTGACGTCATACAGCGGCGTGTCCGCGACGCCGAGCTCCAGCTCGCGCTTGTGCCGGCGTTCGGGAATGAGCCCTTCGGGTCTGAAGAGCATCATCGCCACGATGATCACGCCGTAGAAACCGAACTGATACTTCGTCGGATCGAAGTCCACGCCGGACTGCTGCAGTTTCGAGCCGATCGTGGCGAGCCCGGCGACGTTGAGGTAGCCGAGGATGAGGCCGCCGAGGATGACGCCCCAGATCGATCCCAGCCCGCCGAGGATGACCATGCAGAGCAGGAAAACGGAGAATTGGAAGAAGAAGTCCGCCGGGAACGCGCCGCTTCGGAAGCTCGCGAAGAACGCGCCGGCGATACCTCCGAAGAAGGCGCCGATCGCGTAGGCCCACGTCTTCGTCCGCATCAGCGGCACGCCCATTGCCGCGGCCGCCGTCTCGTCCTCGCGGATCGCGATCCAGGCGCGCCCGAGCCGCGAGTCACGCAGTCGCACCGAGCAGAAGACGGTGATCAGGAGCAGCGCGAGCGCGGTCCAGTAGAACCACTGCTCGCGCTCGAACGACTGCTGGTAGCTGAGCGGCAGGCCGAGCGATTCCCCGATGCTGCCGAAGCCGGGTGAGTCGATCGGCGTGATCCCGAAGGTGCCGTGCGTGAGGTCGAAGCCGAAGACGTTGTCGCCGTTTCGGACGACCTGAGGCACGATCTCACCGAAGCCGAGCGTGACGATGGCCAGATAGTCGCCGCGGAGGCGCAGCGTCGGTAGCCCGATCAGGATCCCGGCGAGCGCCGTGAAGAGCCCCGCGATCACGAGCACGATCCAGATCGAGAGATGGATTCCCGGCAGATCCTTCGAGATCCCGACCGAGCCGAAGTGGAACGTCCACTGCTCGAACTGCTGCGAGGCGAACCACGCGGCTGTGTAGGCGCCCGCTGCGTAGAACGCGACGTAGCCGAGGTCGAGCAGGCCCGCGTAGCCGACGACGATGTTGAGCCCGAGCGCCATCGACGTGACGAGGATCATGATCACCATCGAGCTGAGGCTCGGAATGAAGTCGCCGACGAGCGGCAGGTCGCCAAGCGAGTTGTAGTACTGCGGGTAGAGCAACCCGAGGACGAGCAGCGCGAACGCCAGCAACGCCCCGGGGCCATAGCTCCGCAACCGCGCCTCGACGCTCGTCATGCGCCCTCCGGCGTTCGGTCGCCGAGCAGCCCTTCAGGACGGAAGACGAGGATGACGATCAGGATCCCGAACACGATCGAGCGCGTCCAGTCGGAGCCTGGCGTGTACCAGGTGAGCCCCTCGTTGAAAGCCTGGATGAACCCGATCACGAGCGCGCCGAGCACGGCGCCCGAGAGGTTCCCGATCCCACCGAGCACGGCGGCTGTGAACGCGATCAACCCCAACTCGAAGCCCGTGTCGTAGCGCAGGTTGAACTGGAGCAGGTAGACG
>JALYRA010000183.1 GCA_030855545.1 Actinomycetota bacterium
GTCGAGGGCGCCAAGGAGGCGATCCGCCCGATCGACGAGTCGCTCGCCGACAACCCCCTCATCTTCCCGGACGAGGCGACGCTCGCGCAGGTGAAGATCTTCGACGCCGAGGCGGCCGACAACCAGGAGTACAAAGCAGCCTTCCAAGAGGTGATCGGCCCCTGAGCTTCCTGCACCGTCACAAGGGGCTGATCCCCTATCTCCTGCTGGCGCCCGGGCTCGCGTTTCTCGCCTTGTTCTTCGTCGTGCAGACCTACTACCTCGCGAACACCTCGCTCCAGGAGGGGTCTGTCGACGTCGGCTACACGTTCACCTGGGCCTGGTCGAACTACAGCGACGCGATCTCGACGTACCGCGAGCAGTTCGTCCGCTCGCTCGCGTACGCCGGGGTCGCGACGGTGCTTGCGTTCCTGATCAGCTACCCGCTCGCGTACTGGATCGCCTTCCGTGGCGGGCGCTGGAAGAGCCTGCTGCTCCTCCTCGTGATCGCGCCGTTCTTCGTCACCTACCTGATCAGGACGCTCGCCTGGCAGACGATCCTCTCCGACGACGGCTTCGTGCTCGACGCGCTGACGGGAATCGGCGTCGTCGAAGACGGCGGCCGCCTGCTCGCGACCTCGACCGCAGTCGTCGCGGGAATCACCTACAACTTCCTGCCCTTCATGGCGCTGCCGCTCTATGCGAGCCTCGAGCAAATCGACGGGCGGCTCGTCGAGGCGGCTGAAGACCTGTACGCGTCGAAGGCGAAGGCGTTCCTGCGCGTGACGCTGCCGCTGTCGCTGCCGGGGGTCTTCGCCGGCACGCTGCTCACGTTCATCCCCGCCGCCGGAGATTTCATCAACGCGGAACTTCTCGGCACGCCGCGCCAGTCGATGATCGGGAATGTGATCCAGTCGAAGTTCCTCGTGATCACGGATTACGGGGAAGCGGCGGCGCTGTCGTTCATCCTGATGGCGGCGATCCTGGTCGCGGTGCTCGCATATAGCCGGGTGCTCGGAACGGATCGGCTGGCGCGATGAGGCTCGTACGCCGCCACGCGCTGACCGGGTTCGCGATGCTCGCGCTCGCGTATCTGCTGCTGCCGATCGCCGTCGTCGTCCTCTTCTCCTTCAACGACCCCGTCGGCCGCTTCAACTACACGTGGGCAAGCTTCACGCTCGAGAACTGGGCGAACCCGTTCGGCGTTCCGGGCCTCTCGGACGCGATGCGCGCGAGCGTCGAGATCGCCGTGCTCTCCTCGCTGGCCGCAACCGTCCTCGGGACGTTGATCGCGCTCGCGCTCGTCCGCTACGCGTTCCGCGGCCGCGGCGCGACGAACCTCTTCATCTTCCTGCCGATGACGACACCCGAGGTCGTGCTCGGCGCGTCGCTCTTGACGCTCTTCCTCAACCTCGGCGTCGCGACGGGCTACTGGACGATCGTGCTCGCGCACATCATGTTCAACATCTCGTTCGTCGTCGTCACGGTCCGCGCTCGGCTCGTCGGCTTCGACCGGCACCTCGAGGAGGCCGCGATGGATCTCGGCGCGAACGGGTGGGCGACATTCTCGCGGGTGACGCTGCCGCTGATCGCGCCCGGGATCATGGCCGGCGCGTTGCTCGCGTTCGCCCTCTCGATCGACGACTTCGTGATCACGAACTTCAACTCGGGGTCGACGATCACCTTTCCTCTCTACGTCTACGGCGCCGCGCGCGTCGGCGTCCCGCCGCAGGTCAACGTGCTCGGCACGATGATCTTCGTCGCGGCCGCCGGCCTGATGCTCGCGAGCGTCCTCATCCAGAACCAACGAGCCAAGGGAGCCGCATGACCCTCGACCTGCAGCAGGCCGCACGCGACCACCTGTGGATGCACTTCACCCGCATGGGCGGCTACGCGAGCGGCGACGTCCCGATCATCGTCCGCGGCGACGGCTGCACCCTCGAGGACTCGAACGGGAAGCGCTACCTCGACGCGCTCGCGGGCCTCTTCTCGGTCAACCTCGGCTACGGATTCGTCGAGGAGATCGGACAGTCGGCGCTTGCTCAGATGAAGGAGCTGCCCTTCTACACGAACTGGTCGTACGCGCATCCGCGCGCGATCGAGCTCGCGAGCGAGATCGCCTCGCTCGCGCCCGGCGACCTGAACCGCGTCTTCTTCGTCTCGGGCGGCTCGGAGGCGGTCGAGTCGGCCTGGAAGCTCGCGCGGCAGTACTACCTCGCCCGGGGCGGCAAGCGGGTTCCGTCGGATGAGACACGCCGCGACGAGCGGGTCGGAACGCCGACGCCGCGCAAGTACAAGGCGATCGCGCGCCAGATCGCCTACCACGGCACGACGATGGGCGCGCTCTCGATCAACGGCATCCCGGCACTGAAGGAGACCTTCGAGCCGCTCGTTCCCGAAGTGCGGCACGTCAAGAACACGAACCGCTACCACCGGCCCAGCGAGGAGACGGAGGCCGAGTTCACGGCGATGCTGCTCGAGGACCTCGAGGAGGCGATCCTCGCAATGGGGCCGGAGACGATCTGTCTCGTGCACATGGAGCCGGTGCAGAACGCGGGCGGCGCCTTCACGCCGCCGGCCGGGTACTGGCGCGGCGTGCGGGAGCTCTGCGACCGCTACGACATCCTCCTCTCCGCCGACGAGGTGATCACCGCCTTCGGCCGCGTCGGGCACTGGTTCGCGTCCGAGCGGTACGACATCCGGCCGGACATCGTCTGCTGCGCCAAGGGGCTCTCGTCCTCCTACGCCGCGATCGGGGCGGTCGTCGTGACTGACAAGGTGGCGGAGCCGTTCCTGCAGGGCACCTCGATGTACTCGCACGGGATCACGTTCGGCGGCCACCCAGTCGGCTCCGCGATCGCGCTCAAGAACATCGAGATCATGAAGCGGGAGGGGATCATGGAGCGTGTGCTCGGAAACGAGGACGCCTTCCGCTCGACCCTCGAGCAACTGCTCGAGCTGCCAATCGTCGGTGACGTGCGCGGGACTGGCTACTTCTATGCGATCGAGCTCGTCAAGGACAAGGAGACGCGCGAGACCTTCGACGACGACGAGTGCGAGACCCTGCTGCGCGGCTACCTGTCCGGCGCCCTCTTCGAGCGCGGGCTGATCTGCCGCGCCGACGACCGCGGCGACCCGGTGATCCAGATCTCGCCGCCGCTCGTCGCCGGCCAGGCGGAGTTCGACGAGATGACCGGGATCCTCGGCGAGGTGCTCGCGGAGGCGGGGAAGCGGATGAACGCCGCCTGACGTAAGAGTGTGGATAACCGCCCTGCCGGTCGCCGACCAAGCCGATAGGGTCGAAGCGACCGCCAGGGAGGGCCGATGCAGAACGGAAGATCGGGCGTTGTCGTCGCCGACGACATCACGCGCCGCTATGGAGCAGGGGACACCGCCGTCGACGCGCTGAAGGGCGTCTCGCTCGAGGTGGGCGAGGGCAAGCTGACCGCCGTGATGGGACCTTCGGGCTCCGGCAAGTCGACGCTGATGCACATCCTCGCCGGGCTCGACAAGCCGACGGCCGGCACCGTCCAGGTCTCGGGCACCGAGATCACGACGCTGAACGACTCCGACCTGACCAAGCTGCGCCGGCGCCACATCGGCTTCGTCTTCCAGTTCTTCAACCTGCTCCCGATGCTGACGGCCGAGGAGAACATCACGCTTCCTCTCTCGATCGCAGGTGCGAAGCCGGACGAGGAGTGGTTTCGCGGGCTGATCGACAAGGTCGGCCTCGCCGACCGGCTGCACCACCGACCGTCCGAGCTCTCCGGCGGCCAGCAGCAGCGCGTCGCGATCGCCCGCGCGCTCGTCTCGCGTCCGACCGTGCTCTTCGCCGACGAGCCGACCGGCAACCTCGACTCGGCGACCGGTGGTGAGATCCTGTCGCTCCTCCGCGACTCAGTCGATGCCTACGGCCAGACGACCGTGATGGTCACGCACGAGTCGCGCGCCGCCGCGATCGCCGACCGGATCCTCTTCCTCGCCGACGGCCGGATCGTCCGCGACATGCCCGGCGGAAGCCAGGCCGAGATCCTCGACACCCTGAACACGATCGGCAGCGCTTGACGAAATTCGCTTTGAAGGGACTGCTCGGGCGGAAGCTCCGCACGGCGCTGACCGCGCTCGCGATCGTCCTTGGCGTCGCGATGATCAGCGGCACCTACGTCCTCACCGACTCGATCGACTCCGCCTTCGACACGATCTTCGGCGACGTCCGCAAGGGGTCGACCGCGGTCGTGAGCGGCAAGGCGGCGTTCGACCTCTCCGAAGGAAGCGGCGCGACCGCGCCGTCGGTCGACGAGGGCCTACTCGAGACGGTGCGCGGTGTCGACGGCGTCTCGCTCGCCGAAGGCGGCGTCAACAGCGAGTCGACGACGTTGATCGGCCGCGACGGCAAGGCCGTCGTCAAGGGTGGCGCTCCGAATCTCGGTTTTTCGATCTCCGACGGCGACTCGCCGTTCAACCCGCTCGCGCTCGAGGAGGGCAGCTGGCCGGGGCCGAATGAGGTCGTGATCGACAAGGGCACGGCCGACGAGGAGGGATTCGAGATCGGCGAGACGATCGGCGTGCAGGCCGAAGGCGCCGTCGAGCGCTTGCGGGTCGCAGGGTTCGTCCGCTTCAACTCGGAGATCTCGATCGGCGGCGCGACGCTCGCCGGCTTCGACCTGGCCACGGCGCAGCGGCTGTTCAAGAAGGACGGCAAGCTGGACGAGATCGCGGTCGCGGCGTCCGCGGGAACTCCTGACGCGGCGCTCCTCCGCGACATCCGGGCAGTGCTGCCGGAGGACGCGCAGGTGCAGACCGGCCAGGAGCAGGCCTCCGACGACGCCGCCGGCACGAACGAGTTCATCACCTTCCTCCAGAGCTTCCTGCTCGCCTTCGCCGGGATCGCGCTCTTCGTCGGCGCCTTCGTGATCGCCAACTCGCTCTCGATCACGATCGCCCAGCGCGCCCGCGAGTTCGCGACTGTGCGCATGCTCGGCGGCTCGCGGCGGCAGATCCTCGTCTCGATCGTGCTCGAGGCGCTCGTGATAGGCATCGCCGCCTCGGTGATCGGGCTCTTCCTCGGCCTCGGCCTCGCGAAGCTCCTCTTCTGGCTCTTCGACCTGGTCGGCTTCACGCTCCCGAACCGCGGTCTCCTCTTCGAGACGAGGACGATCATCGTCTCGCTCATCGTCGGGATCGTCGTGACGCTGCTGGCAAGCCTTCGCCCTGCGATCCGCGCGACCCGCGTCCCGCCTATCGCCGCTGTCCGCGAGGGCGCGACGCTTCCGGAGTCGCGCTTTGCCCGCTTCCGTACGGCCGGCTCGCTCGCGCTGACCGGACTCGGGTTCGCGGCGCTCGCGTACGGCCTCTTCGGCAGCGATCTCAGCACGACTGCGGTGCTCGTCTGGATGGGGCTCGGTGCGCTCCTGATCTTCGTCGGCGTCGCGCTCTTCGCCGCCCGTCTCGTCAGGCCGCTCGCGGCTGCGCTCGGCGCCCCCGCGGCTCATCTCGGAGGCGCCGCCGGCAAGCTCGCCCGCGACAACGCTCGCCGCAACCCGCAGCGCACCGCCTCGACCGCGGCCGCGCTGATGATCGGTCTCGCACTCGTGACGCTCGTGGCGACGCTCGCCGCCGGGATCACGAGTACGTTCCGCGGCGCCGTCGACGATGTCTTCACGTCCGATTACGCGATCACCGCGCAGAACAACTTCTCGCCGATCCCCATCGACGCTGCGGCGGCTGCCGCGGAGGCGGACGGCGTCGAGGCGATCGCCAGCACCCGCACGGGCGAGGCACGCGTGTTCGACTCGACTGAGTTCATCACGGCGGTCGACGAGGATGCGGGCGAGGTGATCACCCTCGACTGGGTGGAGGGATCGCAGAGCGTCTTCCGCGAGCTCGGCGCAGACGGCGCGTTCGTCGACGACGCCTACGCCGAGGACCACAGCCTCGGTATCGGCTCGCCGTTGACGGTGATCGTCCCGTCGGGGGAGCGCATCGTGCTCGAGGTGAAGGGCATCTTCGAGCCGCCGACGGGCGGCTCCCCGTTCGGCCCGGTCACCTTCTCGAGCGCGACCTTCGACAGGGCCTACGACTCGCCGCGCAACCTCTACAGCTTCATCCAGATGCGTGGCGACGACTCCGAGGCGAACACGAAGGCGCTCGAGCGAACGCTCGCCGATGACTTCCCGAACGCGAAGGTGCAGACCCGCGACGAGTTCGTGGACAACCAGATCGCCGGGCTGAACCAGATCCTCAACATCCTCTACGTCCTGCTCGCGCTGTCCGTGAT
>JALYRA010000258.1 GCA_030855545.1 Actinomycetota bacterium
TGAAATCAAGGGTTGAGCTCGTCGCTCGAGGGCAACGAGGCGCCGTCCCGGGACTCTCCGGGGCGGCGCCTTTCCTCGTTCCTGCACCGGCATCCGCACTTGCGGCTCGGCCTGCTGCTGACGCCGCCGCTCTCCTGGCTCCTGCTGGCCTATCTGGGCTCGCTCGCCGTCCTCTTCGTGGCGGCGTTCTGGCGGCTCGATCCGTTCACGGCGCAGGTCGTCCACGACTACGGCTTCCAGAACTTCGAGCTCCTGTGGCAGAGCGACGTCTACCGCACGATCACGCAGCGGACGGTCCTGATCGCCGCCGCGGTCACCGTCACCGATGCGCTGCTTGCGTTCCCGATCGCCTTTTACATGGCGAAGGTCGCCTCGCCGCGGACGCGCAACCTGCTCGTCGTCACGATTCTGCTGCCGCTCTGGGCGAGCTATCTGGTCAAGGTCTATGCCTGGCGGATCATCCTCCAGGAGGAGGGGATCCTGAATTGGGTGCTCTCGCCGCTCGGGCTGTCGGGGCCGGGGTTCGGCAACGTCGCGACCTGGCTCGTCTTCTCCTATCTCTGGCTTCCGTTCATGATCCTGCCCGTCTACGCGGGGCTCGAGCGGATTCCGAGCTCGGTGCTGGAGGCGTCCGCCGACCTCGGCGCGAAGGGAGGGCGGACGCTCGCCCGCGTGGTGCTGCCGCTGGCGCTGCCGGCGGTCGCGGCAGGCTCGATCTTCACCTTCTCGCTGACGCTCGGCGACTACATCACGCCGCAGCTCGTCTCGAGCACGCAGTTCATCGGCAACGTCGTCTACGCGAACGTCGGCGTCGCGAACAACCTGCCGTTCGCGGCGGCCTTCGCGACCGTGCCCGTCGCCGTGATGGTCGTCTACCTCCTGCTGGCGCGCCGCGCCGGAGCCTTCGAGAACCTGTGACCTCGCGCGCCGGCACCTGGTTCTTGCGCGGGCTGACCGGGCTGACGCTCGCGTTCATCTACATCCCCCTGCTCGTGATCTGCCTCTACGCGTTCAACTCGCGCCGCTCGCTCGTCTGGCCGCTCGAGGGCGTGACGGGGAAGTGGTTCGGTCGGGCGGTCGACAACCCCGGTGTGCGCGACGCGCTGCTGCTGTCGGCGAAGGCAGCTCTCGGTGCGACCGCGATCGCGCTTCTGCTCGGCTCGTTCGCGGCGCTGGCGGTCGCGCGGCACCGCTTCTTCGGGCGCGAGGCGATCTCGTTCCTCGTCATCCTGCCGATCGCGCTGCCGGGGATCGTCACCGGAATGGCGCTGAACGCGACCTTCCGCAACCTGCCCGAGCCGTTCGGGGTCGACCTCGGCCTCTTCACGATCATGGTCGGGCACGCGACCTTCTGCATCGTCGTCGTCTACAACAACGTCGTCGCGCGGCTGCGACGCTCGCAGGTGTCGCTCGAGGAGGCGTCAGCCGACCTCGGCGCCGACGCGTGGCAGACCTTCCGCTACGTCACCTTCCCGCAGCTGAAGACGGCCCTGCTCGCGGGCGGCCTGCTCGCGTTCGCGCTCAGCTTCGACGAGGTGATCGTGACCACGTTCACCGCCGGCCCGGATCAGACCCTGCCGATCTGGATCCTGAACAACCTCTCGCGGCCGAATCAGCTCCCGATCGTGAACGTCGTCGCCGTCTTCGTGATCTTGCTCTCGATGATCCCGGTCTACGTGGCGTCGAAACTCTCGAGCGAACGAACGCTGACCGGCACGACCGGCGTCGTCGGCGGTGCGCGCTAGGAGGACTTCACGGGTGTCTTGCGCTTCTTTGCCGGCCCCATCTCTGCTGCGGGGAGCTCGACGACGAACGTCGAGCCCTTACCGTGCACGGATTCGACCCAGATCTTCCCGTCCATCCTTCGCACGAGCTCGCGGCAGATGTAGAGGCCAAGCCCGGTGCCGCCGATGCCGCGCGTCATGTCGGGATCGAGGCGGTAGAACTTCTCGAAGATCCTCCGGTGCTCGGACGCGGGGATGCCGAGGCCAGAATCGGAGATGGAGAAGCGGATGCGCCCCTCGCCGTTCGCGATCGAAACCGCGACCGGGCCGCCCTCGGGCGAGTATTTGATCGCGTTGTCGACCAGGTTCACGAGCACCTGGCGCAGCTGCCCGGGGTCGGCGACGACGTCCGGCAACTTCTTCTGAACCCTCAACTCCAGGTCGACCGTCTCGGGGAGATGGGTTCGGGCCGCCTCGAGCACGGTGCCGGCGAGCTCGACCGGATCGCAGCGCTCGACCGTCACAGGCAGCTGGCCGGCGTCGAGTCGGCCGGCGACGAGCAGGTCGTTGACGATCGTCCCGAGCCGGTCCGACTCGGATGCGATCACGCTGAGCAGCTGATCCTGGATCTCCGGGTCGAGCTCGATGTCCGTGCGTCGGATCGTCTGAGCGGAGCCGTAGATCGCGGCGAGCGGGGTTCGCAGCTCGTGCGAGACGGTGGCGACGAACTCGGCCTTCATCTCTTCGAGCGCGCGCTCCTCGGTCAGGTCGCGGAACGCGTAGACGACGCCCTCCTCGAAACCGACGCCCGACCCGGAGATCCAGAGCTCGCGGTTGCCGAACTCGACCGGGACCGTCTCGGCGCGCACCGGCTCACCCGGCTTGCTCGCGACCGGCACGAGCGCGGCGATCTCGTGCCAGCGATCGACGACGTCCTCGATCTTCTTCCCGAGGACGTCCGCCTCAGGTAGGCCGGTGATCGTGGCCGCTGCCGCGTTCCAGAGTCGGATGACGCCAATGCGGTCGATCAGCACGACACCGTCGCCGACGGCCTCGAGCGCTCGCGATGCCCGGCCGCGCCGCTCGGACTCCCGGAAGAGCCGCGCATTGTCGATCGCGGCAGCCGCGTGCTGTGCCAACTCGACCGCGAGCTTCAGGTCATCGTCGCCGTAGACTCGCCCCGATTCGGCGGTGACGAGGCTGATCGCCCCGAAGACCTCGCCGCGCGCGACGAGCGGCACGGTCACGTACGAGCGAGGCGCCAGTGCCCGGGCGATCTCGAGTTGCGACGCGTCGAAGCCGAAGGTCGCGAGTGCCTGCTCGTCCAGCTCCGGTACGAGCACTGGGTCGTGCGACCTGATCGCGCGCGCGCCGGCAGCCGAGGCCGCAGCCAGCATCGGTTGTTCCAGCTCGCGGGCGAGCGCCAGCTTGAGCGGATCGGCGTGCTCGAGCGCGAGCCGCTCGAGCTTCCCGTCCACGAAGATGTCGACGGTGCACCAGTCCGCGACGCGCGGCACCGCGAGGCGTGCGACATCGGCGAGCGTCTGCTCGTAATCGAGCGAGCTGCCGAGCACCGAACCCGCGTCGGCGAGAAACTGCTGCCGCCCCTCTCTGACCTTTCGTTCCTCGATGTCCGTGTTCGTGCCGAACCACCGGACGATCTCGCCGTCCTCGCCCCGCATCGCCACCGCCCGGCCGAGATGCCAGCGGTACGTCCCGTCTGATGCCCGCCGGAGCCGGAACTCGACCTCGTACGGCTCGCCCGTGCGCAACGATTCCGTCCACCGCTCGATTGCGGCCGGGAGGTCGCTCTCCGCGACGAGCTCGCTCCAGCCCCAGCCGATCATCTCGTCGAACGTGCGGCCGGAATACTCGAGCACGCGCTCGTTCACGTAGTCGAGGTCCCCGCTCGGGAGCGCCGTCCACACCTGCTGCGGGATCGAGTCACCGAGGAAGCGGTAGCGCATCTCGCTTTCGCGCTCGACAGTGGCGAGCTCCTGCTTGGCGAGCAGCGCGTCGCGTTCCCGCAGCTGTGCGGTTTTCTGCCAGACGTCGATGAAGACGGACACCTTGGCCCGGAGAATGTCCGGGTTGAATGGCTTCATCAGGTAGTCGACGGCGCCCGCACCGTAGCCGCGGAAGACGTGCTCGGCGTCCTTCGAGATCGCCGTCAGGAAGAGGATGGGAACGTGGCGGGTCCGCTCGCGCGCCTTGATCAGCTCCGCGGTCTGAAAGCCGTCCATGCCCGGCATCTGGACGTCGAGCATGATCGCGGCGAACTCGTCGTGCAGGAGCCGGCGCAGCGCCTCTTCGCCCGAGTCGGCGCGGACGAGCTCCTGGCCGAGCGGCTCGAGGATCGCCTCCAGCGCGAGGAGGTTCTCGGGCCGGTCGTCGACGAGCAGCAACTTTGCGCGAGGGGTCACGTGCAGCACAGACCGTAGAGGAAGGGGCCGATCTCCTCGAGCGGGAGGATCGCGTCGACGACCGATCCCGCGATCGCGGCGTCCGGCATCGTCCGGCGCTGGGCGGTCAGCGGATCCTGGACGATCGAGACGCCGCCGCGCGCTTTGATCGCGGCGAGGCCGGCGGCTCCGTCCTCGTTCGCGCCGGTGAGGACGATCCCGATCGCGCGTTCCCTATAGGTCTCTGCGACCGATTCGAAGAGAACGTCGATCGACGGGCGCGCGAACTGGACGCGCCCTTCGACCGAGAGCGCAAATAGACCTGCGTCGACGAGCAGATGGTAGTCGGGCGGCGCGACGTAGACGTGGCACGGCTCGACGGGATCCTTGTCGGCAGGCTCGCGGACCGGCCGCTCGATGTGGTGTTGCAGCAGCGACTCGAGCACGCCGCGGCTCGACTCAGCCGACCGGTGCTGGGCGATCACGATCGCCTGGTCGACCTGCTTCGGAATTCCCTCGAGTAGCGTCCCCACAGCGTGTAGACCTCCCCACGATGCGCCGATTGCGATCACGTCGTAGCTCATCGGACCTTCTTGAACAGCCGTTCCTCGGTGTCGATCTCCTCGAAGCAGGACTCGAACGGCGAGAACCGGATCGTTTCCTTCTGCCCCAGGGCAAGGACTCCGAACATTGCGAGGCTCTCGTAGAAGAGCTTGTGCACGGTTTCCTGAAGCGACTGGGCGAAGTAGATCATGACGTTGCGGCACGTGATCACGTTGAACTCGTTGAAGGTGGCGTCGGAGACGAGGTTGTGCCGGGCGAAGACGACGCCGTCGACGAGCTCGCGGGCGAATCGGGCTCCGTCGTAGCGGGCGACGTAGTACTCCGAGAACGAGCGCACCCCACCTGCCCGGATGTAGTTCTGCGTGTACTCCTGCATCTTGTCGAGCGGAAAGACGCCCTGCCGAGCCCGCTCGATCACCACTTCGTTGATGTCCGTCGCGTAGATGCGGACGCGGTCGGCGAGCCCCTCCTCGGCGAGGAGGATCGCAAGCGAGTAGACCTCCTCGCCGGTCGAGCAGCCGGCGACCCAGAGCCGCGAGAACGGATAGGTGCGGAGCGCGGGTACGACGTTCTCGCGGAAGGAGAAGTAGAACGTCGGGTCGCGGAACATCGCGGTCACGTTCACCGAGAGGTCGAGCAGCAGACGCTCCATCACTGCCGGGTCGTGTAGGAGCAAGTCCTGGAGCGCCGAGACGGTCTCGACCTTCTCGCCGTCCATCCGCCGCCGCACGCGCCGCCGCAGCGACGCGGGGGCGTACTCGCGGAAGTCGAATCCGTACCGGCGGTGGATTCCCTCCAACAGGAGCTCGATCTCGAGCAGCTCGAGATCGAGCTCATCGTGTCCGCCTACTGGTACAGCCACACGCGCAGCAATGACAGAAGCTGGTCGGTGTCGACCGGCTTCGTGATGTAGTCGGAGGCGCCGGCCGCGATCGACCGCTCGCGGTCGCCCTTCATCGCCTTGGCCGTGAGGGCGATGATCGGCAGCTTCTCGAACTCCGGCAGCTCACGGATGGCCCGTGTCGTCTCGTAGCCGTCCATCTCCGGCATCATCACGTCCATCAGCACGAGGTCGACCCCGCTCGCCGCCTTCAGCGCCTCGATGCCCTCGCGGCCGTTCTCCGCGAAGATCACCTCCATCCCGTTCGCCTCCAGCGCGCTCGTGAGCGCGAAGACGTTGCGGACGTCGTCGTCGACGATCAGGATCTTCTTGCCGAGGAAGAGCGCGTCGGTGTTGTGCAGCTGCTCGAGCATCTTCCGCTTCGAGTCCGGCAGCTTCGACTCGACCCGGTGCAGGAAGAGCGACGTCTCGTCGAGCAGGCGCTCCGGCGAGCGGGCGTCCTTGACGACGATCGTCTCCGCATACCGCTTGAGCTTGGTCTCCTCGCGGCGGGTGAGATCCTTGCCGGTGTAGACGATCACCGGCAGCGAGCGCGACTCGGCGCTCGTCTTCACCTTCTCGAGCAGGTCGAAGCCGGTCATCTTCGGCAGCTTCAGGTCGAGCACCATGCAGTCGAACGGCGGCTGAGAGTCGAGCGCCGCGAGCGCCTCCTCGGAGGAGCCGACCGCGACGATCTCGATGTCGCCGTCGCCACCGACCAGCTCGACGATCGCCTTCCGCTGCGTCTCGTCGTCGTCGACCACGAGGAGGCGGCGCACGTCGCGATCGATGAACGACTCGATCCCCCCGAAGACGCCCTGGAGCGCCTCCAGCGAGGCGGGCTTCTGGACGAAGGCGGCGGCGCCGGCCATCAGCGCCGGTTGCAGCTCGTCGACGCCCGAGACGATGTGCACGGGAATGTGCCGGGTCGACGGATGACGCTTCAGCCGGTCGAGGACGGTCCACCCGTCCATCACCGGCAGGGTCATGTCGAGGACGATCGCATCAGGCTTGAACTCACGCGCAAGCGCGAGGCCGGTGTCGCCGCGGAGTGCGACGAGTCCTTTGAAGCCCCGCTCGCGGGCGATCTCGAGCTCGGTGCGGGCGAAGTCGGCGTCGTCCTCGACGATCAGCACGACGCGGTCTCCCTCCTCGATCGACTCACGGTCGTCCAGCACCTCGCTCGGAGCGAGCAACAGGGGGTCAACAGCATCCAGCTCGGGCTCGGCGCCGTTCGTCCGGGCCGGAGGCCGCACAGCGGCGGTCGCGGGCGTCAGGCCTGCGGAAACCGCCTGGAGTAGCTCCGCGCCCGTTGCGGCCGGCTGCTGCTCCACGTACCGGTCCGGCAGGTAGAGCGTGAACGTGCTGCCCTGGCCCGGAGCGGACTCGACGTGGATCTCGCCGCCGAGCAGGCGGGCGATCTCGCGGCTGATCGAAAGCCCAAGACCGGTGCCCCCGAAGCGGCGGCTCGTCGTCCCGTCCGCCTGCTGGAACGCCTCGAAGATAAGGCGCAGCTTGTCGGCCGCAATGCCGACGCCGGTGTCCTCGACCGAGAAGCCGATCACGCGCTGGGCTCGGGCGAGCACGTCGCCTGCGAACTGACGGCTTTCGGGAGCCTGTCCGACCCGGATGACGACACCGCCCGTCTCGGTGAACTTGAACGCGTTCGAGAGCAGGTTCTTCAGCACCTGCTGGAGGCGCTGCTGGTCGGTGACGATCGTCGGCAGCGCGTTCTCGGCGAAGTCGAGCTCGAACGTGAGCCCCTTCTCCTCCGCGACCGGCAGGAACGACCGCTCGAGCGACGCGAGCTCCTCGGCGACCGACACCTCACCGGCGTTCACGTCCATCTTCCCGGCCTCGACCTTGGACAGGTCGAGGATGTCGTTGATAAGGCTCAACAGCTCCGAGCCGGCGTTGTGGATCGTGCTCGCGAACTCGATCTGCTTCGGCGTCAGGTTCCCGTCGACATTGTCGCCGAGCAGCTTCGCCAGGATCAGCAACGAGTTGAGTGGCGTCCGCAGCTCGTGAGACATGTTCGCAAGGAATTCGGACTTGTACTTCGAGGACAGCGCGAGCTGTTCCGCCTTCTCCTCGAGCGCCCGGCGTGCCTCTTCGATCTCCGTATTCTTGATCTCGACTCGCCTGTTCTGCTCCTCCAGCTGTTGCGACCGCTCCTCCAGCTCCTCGTTCGTCTGCTGGAGCTCCTCCTGTTGGGTCTGGAGCAGCTCCTCGGAGGCGCGGAGCGTCGAGGTCTGCGCCTCGAGCTCTGCGTTCGAGCGCTTCAGCTCGTCCTGCTGCGACTGAAGCTCCTCGGACTGGCTCTGGAGGTCCTGCGTCAGCGACTGCGACTGGAGCAGCAGCTCCTCCGTGCGCGTGTTCGCGTTGATCGTGTTCAGGACGACGCCGATCGATTCGGAGAGCTGCTCGAGGAACGTCTGCTGGATCGCGGTGAAGACCTCGAACGACGCGAGCTCGATCACCGCCATCACGTTGTCCTCGAAGAGGACGGGGAAGACGATGATGCTCGTCGGCGCCGACTCGCCGAGGCCGGAGGCGATCTTGATGTAGTCCCCCGGCGCCTGCGTGATCACGATCGGCTTCCGCTCGAGCGCCGACTGGCCGACGATCGCCTCGCCCATCTTGAAGCGGTTCGAGATCGACTTGCGCTCCTTGTAGCCGTACGTGGCCACGAGTCGCAGCTCCAGCTCGGACTCCTCGATGCCGACGTCTTCGGCGGCGTAGAACGCGCCGTGGTGCGCCGAGACGAGGGGCGTCACCTCGCTCATGAGGAGCCGGGCGACCGTCTTCTGGTCGCGCTGGCCCTGGAGCATCCCCGAGAAGCGGGCGAGGTTCGAGTTGAGCCAGTCCTGCTTCGCGTTCTGCTCGGTCGTGCCGCGCAGGTTCGAGATCATCTGGTTGATGTTGTCCTTCAGCTCGGCGACCTCGCCGGCCGCCTCGACGGCGATCGAGCGGGTCAGATCGCCGGACGTAACCGCCGTGGAGACGTCGGCGATCGCGCGGAGCTGCGTCGTCAGCGTCTCCGCGAGCTGGTTGACGTTGTCGGTCAGGTTCTTCCACGTCCCCGAGACTCCCTCGACCTTGGCCTGACCGCCGAGCTTGCCCTCCGTGCCGACTTCCTTCGCAACGCGTGTGACCTCGGCGGCGAACGTCGAGAGCTGGTCGACCATCGTGT
>JALYRA010000261.1 GCA_030855545.1 Actinomycetota bacterium
TCGGCCATCGTCTTGAAGCCGTGGTGCTCCTCGTGGCGGCAGCGGTACTCCTTCGCCTTCGGCCAGA
Organism: Actinomycetota bacterium; assembly: GCA_030855545.1. Lineage (GTDB taxonomy): Bacteria > Actinomycetota > Thermoleophilia > Gaiellales > Gaiellaceae > Gaiellasilicea. The sequence goes on from JALYRA010000261.1 coordinate 68, forward strand.
GCTCGGGGTTCACGGCCCGGACGACGGCCTCCGAGTAGTCGGGCCCGGCGAGCAGGTAGAGGTGGAGCGGGTTGTCGTAGCCCATCTCCGCAGCCTCCTGCATGTTGCGGATCACGGTGCCGAGCGGCGGCACCTCGAGCCCCATCGCCATCTCGATCGCGTAGGCGGACGCGTGGGCGTGGACGCCGCCACAGACGCCGCAGGCGCGCGAGGAGATGAAGATCGCGTCGCGCGGGTCGCGGCCCATCAGGATCACCTCGTAGCCGCGGAAGAGGGTGGCCTGCGAGCGAGCGTCGAGGTAGCGGCCGTTGTCGAGGTCGGCAACGACGTTGATCGCGAGCGCGCCCGCGACGCGGGTCACGGGATCCATGTTCAGATCCTTGATGTGCCCGTTCCGCGCCGAAAGGCGCTTGATCTGCTCCTCGCGCTCGGCGTCGGTCATCGCGACCTCGGGCCGGGTCACGGTGACCGAGTACGGATCGGGGATGCCTCCGATCAGCCGCGCCGCGCCGGTCTCGTCGAACTCGACCGGGAGGTTCTTGAAACACATCTCAGTCGTCCTCTCTCGGGCGCTTGCCCCACTCTTCGCCGTCGTTCTTACCGGTGTCGCCGCGGCGGCGGAGCACGTCGTAGGCCTTGTGGCCCGCCTTGCTGAGGACACCCGGCTCGGCCTTCTCGGCCGACCAGCCGCTCGGAACCTCGCCCTCGACGTCCCAGCGCACCTCGCGGTTCAGATGGTCGTTCGTGTACATCCGCAGGGGGCGGATGATGCTGCCCACCAGCTTCGAGGTGTTCGACGAGACCTTGGAGCCGGGCGACGGCTTGTAGAACGGCGTGAACTTGTCCGGGAAGCCGGGCATCGTGCAGCCGATGCAGGCGCCGCCCGAGTTCATGCAGCCTCCGGCGTGGTTGATCGCGCCGCGCGAGGTGATGTTGCAGTTGACGACCGGACCCCAGCAGCCGATCTCGACGAGGCACTCCCGGTCGCCGAACTCGGTGGCGAAGTCGCCCTCCTCGTAGTAGGCGCCGCGGACGCAGTGGCGGTGAACGGTCTCCCCGAAGAGCCACGCCGGCCGGCCGAGCTCGTCGAACTCCGGCAGGGGGCCGAAGCCCTGGAGGAAGTAGAGGATCGCCGCGACCGTCTCGGTGAAGTTGTCCCCGACCGGCGCGCAACCCGGGACGTTGACGACGGGAACGCCGAGGGCGCTGCGGTAGTCCTTGCCGAGGAAGTCCATCAGGCTCATCGCGCCGGTCGGGTTGCCGTGCGCCGCCGGAATCCCGCCCCAGGTCGCGCAGGTGCCGATCGCGATCGACGCGGCCGCGCCCGGCGCCAGCCGTGCGATCCACTCGTCGGTCGAGACGGTCCGCAACTCCCCGTCGGGACCCCACGGCTCCTCGCCCTGCCCGGACCAGTAGCCCCCGTGCGCGTGGGCGGTCGTCTCGTCGCTGATCGAGCCCTCGAGGATGATCACGTACGGGGCTTCGAGCTCGCCCCTGATCGCATCCTCGTGCGCGCGCAGGTAGGCGGGGCCCGACTCGATGTTGACGACGGGATGGTGGAGGATCACGCGCGGCAGCCCGGGATGGGCGCCGAGCAGGAGACTCTCGACGCTGGGCGCCTGCGCCCCCGTCACCGAGACGGTGCAGCCGTCGCAGCTCATGCCCGCGAACCAGAAGGCGTGGACTTTTTCCAGCGGCCCGAGCCGGCTCTTCGGGCCGGCATAGGCGTGCGGCTCGAGATAGTCCTCCATCGTCACTCGCGCCGGCATGCCGAAGTCGCCGTTCGCCACGTGATCGTGGTAGCGATCGACCGGGCCGAGCAGCTCGAGCAGTTGCTCGGCCGGAGTCTTCTTCGTCGCTGTCGTGGCCACCAGGATCCCCTTAGCTCGTAAAGCGGACTGCCGGTAGATGTCTCCGGCATACTGCGGGTGCCAAACCCCTACGTCAAACGAGAGGTGACCGGAGTGGCGAAAACGTTCGAGTGCAGCCACGGTGGCGTCGTCTGCGGCGCCAAGATCGAGGGTGAGACCGAGGACGAGGTTCTCGCAAAGGCGGTCGAGCACGCGAAGAGCGTGCACGGGGTCGACTTGACCCAGGCGAAGACGCTGGCCCGCTACGCGCAGAGCCTGATTCGCGACAAGCCCTAGCGTGCGTTACGCTACTCCGGTAGGTGCGGATTGCATGCAGCTTGGGAGGCTCGCGTGGTAGCCGTCTCGACGACAACGTGGTGGGTCATCGGCTCCGTCCTCGGAACGGTTGTGATCGCGCTCGTCGCTGTGCTCCTGATCGCGATCATCCTGCTCGCGCGGCGGATCGTCGGCCAGGCGGGGGCGATCATCGAGGCGCTCGACGGCGCCCAGGCCAACACCGCCGCTCTCTACGACGTCGCCGGGACAAATCACGCGCTCGTCCGGATCGTCCGCGATCTGCGCGCAGTGCGTGAGGAGCTGTCGGCGTGAGCACGACG
>JALYRA010000263.1 GCA_030855545.1 Actinomycetota bacterium
GTGCTTGCCGACGAGTGGAGCCTCCAGGCCGGCACGCTCGCGGTCGACACATCGAAGGGCGCCGACCTCGCCGTCGTGGTGCTCGACGAGGCGACATCCGAAGGCCCCGCAGTGCTTCCACAAGCCGATTCCGTCGAAGCGCTCGCACGACGAGCACCAGTCACGAGCGTGGGCTACGGCTACTCGAGCCGCGGTGCGGACGGGACCTTCGTCTACGACCGATTGCGGCGCTCGGCATCGTCGCCGGTGCTCAAAGCCGGTCGCCTGACGCTGACGATCTCGACCAAGAGCGCCGGGCCCTGCATGGGCGACTCCGGCGGACCTCAGCTCGCGGGCGACACGGTGCTCTCCGTAACGTCGACCGGTTCGAAGGACTGCGCGGGCAGAGCCGAGGGGTACCGCCTCGACACGACGCAGGCGCGGGCGTTCCTCAGCGGCTTCGTCGCGCTCCCGTAACGCCAGTGCGGGCAGCACCGTTGTAGAGGCATGGAGATGCTGCTCACGGTGCTGCTCGTCCTGATGATTCCGGGTCTTCTGACCTACCTCCTGCCTGCACGGCAGGAAACCGCCCAGGACTGACGTCTCAGCCGGACCCGGCGAGACTTGTTCGCTGGGTCGCTCTCATCCATTCGACGTACGAACGGCCCCGAGAGGGGCCCCCACGACGTACCGGCTGGAATGCAGTTGGGATGGAACGCAACGGGCGCCCACGATGGGGCGCCCGGGAATCGTCGTCTTAGAAAATCCAGACAAGCAGCAGGATGACGACGATGAGCGTGAGTAGACCGCCACCGATGAACATTCAGGCCTCCTGTATGCAGTTGACGTAGGTACAACGGTACCGCCGCCGGTCGAGATACGGGGGGACCGGCTCGCTACGATGCGCCCGCCACGGCGCCGTGGCCGAGTGGTTAGGCAGAGGCCTGCAAAGCCTCGCACACCAGTTCGATTCTGGTCGGCGCCTCTCGTTCCCCGAGTCCGCTCTAGAGATCGAGGACGGCGTCCGAGCCGGCGGCGTGTGAATTGTCTCTCGATGTCGGTCATGGGGTCAGTCGGCGACGAGCACGAGCAGGGCGGCGAGGCCCACGCCTGCGAGGACGAAGCAGAAGAGCGCGGCGAGGGCGGTCAGTCCGAGGAAGCCGGGCGTGAACACCCGCAGCGGGAGCGCCAGGCCGGCAACGTCACGGAGCGAACCGACCGACCCGCGCAACCGCCAGAGGAGCATCGGCACGCTGCGCGCGCGGGTGGTCCGCGCGTCTCCCGCGATCCGCCCGAGCTCGGCGAGCCGCTCCTGGCCCTCGCCTGGGATCTTCCGCAGCCGCTCGGGGAGCGCGAGCACCTCGCGTAGTCCCTGGGCGAAGAAGAGGACGATCGCGGGCGGCACGAGCAGCAACACCGTGATCACCGCGTCGGCGGCGGAGAACTCGCCACGTGCGAGGAGAGCAGCGATGGCCGCGACGCCGGCGATCGCGACGAACCCGAGTCGGCGGATGAACCGAATGATCCGCCGGAGGACGCCCGCAAGGGCACCTAGCTGCGTCGCCGACACCGTGATCTGCGCCATCGAGGAGACGTTAGCGCGCCGTTAGTCCCGCATGAGCGGCTCCGGGCAGGCTGCGCCCACCACGAACCCGACGGAGGACTCCCGATGCGCAAGCTCACGTTGCTCGTACTGCTGCTCCTGGCGCTCCCCGGCACGGCGCTTGCCGCGCCACCCGCGAACGACAATCGCGCCGACGCCGAAGCGATTCCTGCGTTTCCGCACACGCTCGCGGCAACGACGGCTGAAGCCACGGTGGAACGGCTCGACCCCCAGGTGTCGCGCTGCGGCCGGGTCGAGTCCACCGTCTGGTACCGCATCGACACTGCACCCGACGGCGTGATTGCGTTGACGGTGAAGGGTGCGGCTGGAATCGCGCCGGTGCTGAGGATCTACCGGCGCGGCTCGTCGGCGATCCAGGAGATCGATTGCGCGTCCGCCGGCCCCGGCGGCACCGCGTCCGCGTCGCTCGAGACCGTGCGCGGTTCGAGCTACCTCGTCCTCGTCGGCCGGCGGCCGAGCACGTCCGACGGAGCCTTCGAGCTCCGGGCCGAGCTGTTCCTCCCTCCCGCGAACGACAACCGAGGCGGCGCCCAGGCGATCGCGAAGGTGCCCGGCTCGGTCCGCGGCACGACCCTCGGCGCAACCGGAGACGAGGCAGACCCCGGCCGCTGCGGCCTCGACGGGGCGACCGTCTGGTATCGGCTTCCAAGCCGTCGCGACGGTCGTGTCCTGCTCCGCCTCGCGGCCGGCGGGCAGCTCGACGCCGCGATCGTCGTCCTCGAGCGCGTGCGCTCCCAGTCGCGCACCGTCACCTGCGCGACCACCAATCGCCGCGGCCAGGCAACGGTCTCGTTCGCCTCGCGACGCGGAGCCACGTATCTGATCGCCGTCGGCCACATCGAGGGCGCCGATCCCGGGACGTTCCGGATCGACGCGCTGGTCTCCGAGCCCGCCGAGAGCCGCCGGGCTGGAAAACCCTTGCCTCGGACGGGCATCCGCTCGGCGGTGCACGGGCTCACGGACGTCAACGACGTCTGGCGTGTCTCGATGAGTCCCGGGACGACGTACCGGATCGGGTTCTCGTCTTCCTCGTCCTCGTGTCCAGCGGTCTTCCTGCGCGCTCGCCGCAACGTCGAGCGCCAGCTCGC
>JALYRA010000281.1 GCA_030855545.1 Actinomycetota bacterium
CCCACGCTCCGTCCGAGGGCATCGAGCATCTCGGAGCCCTGGGCGCAGAGCCGGCGCGCAGCGGTCAGGTCGTCGTCCAGGGCTGCCAGCAGCGAGCCCGTCAGGAGCAGCATCCCCTTGGCCGAGGTGCCGTCGCGTGCCTGCTCGATCGCGTCCGCCACGAGCTGTCGCCCCTGCTCGACGGGAAGCGGCCCCACGATCGCGGCGAAGCCGAGGCGGACGGCGATGTTGGCCTCCTGGCGCTCGTCGCCGGCTCGTCGGGCGTGGTCGAGCGCGCGCTCGAGCACGTCCTGCATCGCGACGATCCGGCAGCGCCACCAGAACGCCTCGGCCAGGCGCGTCAGCAGCCGCGCGACCGTCGCGTCGTCACCCGCCTGCTCGAAGAGCGGCAGGGCGCGCTCGACCTCGGCGGCCAGCTCGTCGACACCTCCCTCCGCGCGCGACAGCAGCCGGATCGTCCCGAGCTCGAGGCGTGCGCAGACCTCCGTCCTGCGATCGTGCGCAGCGACCGCAGCGTCCAACGCTGCGCGGAACTCCGACTCGGCGACCGCGATCGCTCCGAGCTGTGCATGCGCATCGGCGTGGTCGAGCAGCAGCGGCGCGTCCCCCGGGCGGAGCGCCACGGCGCGGCCGAGTAGATTCGCGGCTGCGTGCGCGTCGTCTCGTGCGAGCGCTCGGCGTCCGGCACGCGCCAGGTTGTCGGCCGCTCGTCCGGCGAGCGAGCCCTCGTGGGCACCGGCCGGGCCGAGCTCGAGGCGAAGCGAGTACGCCTGCTCGAGATGATGGCCGATGATCTCGTCGAGATCGATGCGATCGCCCGCACGCTGCTCGGCCCAGCCGGCGAACCGCTCGTGAAGCGCCGCGCGGAGGCGCTTCGGCATCGAGTCGTAGGCGGCGTCGCGGATCAGGATGTGGCCGAACCGGAAGCCGTCCTCGCCCGCGAAGGTGCGGACGTCGGGCTTGATCAGCCCTTTGCGGACGAGCGCCTGGAGCCGGCCCGCGACCTCGCCGACCTCCTCCAGCGGCGACAGCTCGGCGACGGCGCCCCACCAGAACACCTGGCCGATCACGGCGGCCCGCTGCAGCACGGCGCGTTCCTCTTCGTCGAGCCGGTCGAGGCGCGCGGCCAGCACCGCCTGGACGGTCGCGGGTACCCGCAGCGAGCCGACCGCTCCCAGCGGCTCGAGCCGGCCGCCGCGCTGGACGAGGACGCCGTCCTCGACGAGCATCCGCAGCATCTCCTCGAGGAAGAGCGGGTTGCCCCCGGTCGCGCGACCGACCGCGTCTGCCGCGCCCGGATCCAGCGGCCCCGCGAGGTTCTCGAGAAGCGTCCGGGCGTCCGCCCGCGGCAGCGGCGCGAGCTCGATCGTCGTTCCCGACCACACGGGCCGTAGCTCGGCGAGGTCCGTGCGGGCGAGGCAGCAGACGAGGATCGGCGCGTCGCGGCTCCAGCCGGCGAGGTACTCGACGAGGTCGAGGAAAGCCGGCTCCGCCCACTGGATGTCATCGAGCACGAGCACGACCGGCCGCTCGCGCGCCAGTGTCTCGAGCAGCCGGCGAACGGCCCAGTAGAGCTCGTCGCTACGCGAACGCGGATCGGCGCGACCGACGGCCTCGAGGATCCGCCCGTGCGCCGTTACACCGTCGGGCTCGCAGCCGAGGATGTCTTCGAGGTCGAGATCCCGCACGACCTCGACGAGCGGCCAGTACGTGATCCCTTCGCCGTACGGGAGACAGTGGCCTTCGAGCACGACCGCGTCGTCGCCGGCGGTTGCGATCAGCTCGGCCGCGAGCCGCGACTTCCCCACGCCCGGCTCGCCGAGGATCGTGACGATCCGGCAGGTGCGGTCGGCGACGACGCGCTCGAGCTCGGCCAGCAGCGCGTCGAGCTCGGCGACGCGCCCGACGAGGGGCGAGTCCAGCCTGCGCGCCACTCCGGCCGCGTCCGGCTCGACGTCGAGCACGCGCCAAGCATCGACGGGCTCCGCCTTCCCTTTCAGCGCGAGCGCGGGGACCGCCTCGACCGTGACGGCGTCGCGGACGAGCCGCATCGTCGCGTCGCCGGCGAGAATCTCACCGGGCGCGGCGGAGGTTTCGAGCCGTTGCGCGACGACGACGGCGTCGCCCGTCGCGAACGGATCGCCCTGCGCCGGGTCGCCGGCGTAGACCTCACCGGTGTGGACGCCTGTGCGCACCCCGATCCGGACGCCGAAGGTCGCCTCCAGCTCGTCATTCAGCCGCGCGAGCTCGTCGCGGAGCTCGATCGCCGCCCGCACGGCCCGCAGCGCATCGTCCTCGTGCACGACCGGGATCCCGAACACGGCGAGCACCGCGTCGCCGACGAACTTCTCGACTGTGCCGCCGTGCCGCTCGAGCACCTCACGCGCGGTGTCGTGATAGCGCGACCAGACGCCCCGGAGAGCTTCCGGGTCGAGCTGCTCGCCGAGCGGCGTCGAGTCTGCGACGTCGCAGAAGACGAGCGTGACCGTCTTCCGGACCATGAACAGAGTCTAGGAGGGTTTCAAAGCCGTGCCTAGTTCAGTTTCATGCGAGCACGTAAGCGGCGATGGCGATCGCCATCACGGCCGCGACGAGCGCGCCGACGATCATGTGCATTCCGCCCCAGACGAGCCAAGGTGTCCGCTCGCTGCGCCCGCGCTCGGCTTCCGCGACGAGCTCTTCCGTCTTCTCGATCGGATCGGGCATGAGCAGGAGATACCCGCCTCGGTAGGATCGAACCGTGCCCGACGCGCTGCACTTCACCGGGAATGCCGAGGCAGACCGGCTCATCGCCGCCGAGCCGCTCGCGCTCCTGATCGGATTCGTACTCGACCAGCAGGTGACGGTGCCGACCGCGTTCGCCGGGCCGCTGAAGCTGCAACAGCGCCTGGGCGGGATCGATGCCGCCGCCATCGCCGGCCTCGACCCCGACCGGCTGCTCGAGGTCTTCCGGATGAAACCGGGCGTCCACCGCTTCCCCGGCAGCATGGCCAAGCGGGTTCAAGAGCTCTGCGCGGTCGTCGTGGAGGAGTACGGCGGCGACGCTGCCCGCGTCTGGCGGGACGCCGCCGGCACAGAGGACCTGAAGCGCCGGATCGAGGCGCTGCCCGGCTTCGGCGAGATGAAAGTCAAGGCGCTCGCCTCAGTGCTCGCGCGCCGGTACGGGCTCGAGATCGCCGAGCCGCTCGTCCCCGATCATCCGATGCTCGGGGATGTCGACTCGCCGGAGGCGCTCGCCGAGTACCAGGCTGCGAAGCGCGCCTACAAGGCGCAGCTCCGGGCCGATTCGGCTTGATCGAACTTCGCACATACCGCGACGGCGGGCAGTCGGCGGTCGATGTGGCGAACGAGGTCGCCGAGTTCCTCGGCGCCGCAGCGCAGAGCCTCGAGCTCGCGCTCTACGACGTCCGGCTGCACGACGACGCCGCAGCGATCGTCAAGGACGCGCTGCTCGGAGCGCACGAGCGCGGAGTGACCGTCCGGCTCGTCTACAACGTCGACCATCCGGGGCCGATCCCCGTGCCGCCGCCGCCCCAGACCGCGCCCGAGCTCCTCGAGGCGCTGCCGATTCCCACCCGTCCGGTCGCAGGCGTCCCCGACCTGATGCACCACAAGTACGTCGTCCGCGACCGCGACACGGTGTGGACCGGCTCGATGAACTGGACGCAGGACTCGTGGTCGCGCCAGGAGAACGCGATCGCGATCGTCCGCTCGCCGGAGCTCGCGCACGCCTACGCCCTCAACTTCGAGCAGCTCTGGGAGGACGGGAGCGTCCTCGGCGGCACCGTCGATCCGCGGCCTGTCGACGTCGGCGGCGTCGAGATCAGGCCGTGGTTCACGCCCGACCACGGCGAGGCGCTCGCACACCGGATCGCGAAGCGGATCGGCCAGGCGAAGCGGCGGATCCGGATCGCGTCGCCCGTGCTCAGCTCCGGGCCGATCCTCGGAACGCTCGCCGAGGTCTGCTCGGACGGGAAGGTCGACGTCGCGGGCGTCGTCGACGACACTCAGGTCGACGGGGTCCTCTACCAGTGGCGCCTGAACGGGAACTCGAGCTGGAAGGTCCCGGCGCTGCGGCGCTTCCTCGAGGCGGCCCAGTTCGCAGGCAAGCCGTCGACGACCTGGGCGCCCGACACCGTGCACGACTTCATGCACGCGAAGATCACGGTCGCCGACGATATCTCCTTCATCGGCAGCTTCAATCTCTCGCACTCGGGCGAGTCGAATGCGGAGAACGTGCTCGAGATCAAGGACGCGGGCATCGCCGACCGGCTGGCCGCCTTCGTCGACGAGATCCGCGCGCTCTACCCGCTCGTGACGCTGCCGGTGGACAAGACACAGGCCCCCGCGGCGTCTCCCCTTCTGTGATGCGAATCTCGCTCCTTTTTCTCTCCGTGCTCGCACTCGGCGTCGCCGTCGCTCAGGCCGCGAAGCTGCCCGGCGCTCCCGCGTGTCCGGTCTTCCCGACGTCGAGCCCATGGAATCAGCGAGTCGACAGGCTCCCGGTCGCGCCCGGCTCCGTCGCGATCGTGAACGCGATCGGCGCGAGCGACACCATGCACGCCGACTTCGGCTCCGGCCTGTGGGAAGGCGGCCCGATCGGGATCCCGATCACGTTCGTCCGCAAGTCGCAGGCAAAGGTTCGGGTGGCGTTCGAGTACGGCGACGAATCGGACAAGGGGCCGTACCCGATTCCCGCGAACGTCGCGATCGAGGGCGGCCGGCAGGCGGACGGCGACCGCCACGCCCTGATCGTCGACCGCGACAGCTGCAAGCTCTACGAGCTCTTCGCCCTCTATCCGAACGCAGGCGGCGGCTGGCGCGCCGGCTCGGGCGCGATCTTCGACCTCCGCTCGAACAAGCTGCGCCCGGCCGGTTGGACGTCCGCCGACGCGGCCGGCCTCCCGATCCTCCCCGGGCTCGCGCGCTACGAGGACGTCGCGCGCGGCCGCATCGATCACGCACTCCGCTTCACCGTGGAGCGCACGCGGCGCGCGTACGTCTGGCCGGCGCGCCACTTCGCGAGCGACAGAACAGACCTGAGCCTGCCGCCGATGGGGATGCGCTTCCGCCTGAAGCAGAGCTATCCGATCGCGGGCTTCCCGCGCCAGGCGCGGATCGTCCTCCAGGCGCTGAAGGAGTACGGGATGATCCTCGCCGACAACGGCTCGAACTGGTACGTGAGCGGCGCGCCGCACCCGAAGTGGTCGAACGCGGAGCTGCACACGCTGCGCCGCGTTCCTGGGTCCGCGTTCGAGGTCGTCGACGGGACGAAGCTCAAGCCGTAGCATCGCCGGGTGCGACCCGCCCCGGACCGGATCGAGCGCCTGCCCGAGCAGTACTTTGCCGCGCTGCTCGCGCGCGTCGCCGAGGCGTCCGCGCTGCCGGGAGCGCCGGTGATCGACCTCGGGCGCGGGAACCCGGACGTGCCGCCGCCGGCACACGTCGCGGCGCGACTCGCCGAGGTGGCCGCGGGGGACGACGCCCGTGTGCACGGCTACGCGCCCTTCGCCGGGCTGCGCAAGCTGAAGGAGGCGGTCGCAGAGCGCTACCGCGACGTCTACCGCGTGGCGCTCGACCCCGAACGGGAGGTTGCGATCCTGCCGGGGACGAAGACGGCGCTCGTCGACTTCGCGCTCTGCGTCGCCGAGCGCGGCTCGACGATCGTCCTCCCCGATCCCGGCTATCCGGACTACTTCTCCGCCGTCGCGCTGGCCGGCGCACGAGTTGCGGCGCTGCCGATCGAGCCGCGGCCGGACTTCTCGGCCGTGCTTGCCGAGGACGTCGCCGCGGTGTATCTGAATTACCCGTCCAATCCGGCCGCGGCCGCCGTTCCCGACGGGACGTTCGCGGAGGCGGTCGCCTACGCGGAGCGCACGGGCGCCGTGGTGCTGCACGACTTCGCGTACGGCGACCTCGTCTTCGACGCCCGCCCGCCGGCGAGCTTTCTCGCCGAGCCGGGCGCGAAGGAGGCCGGCGTGGAGCTGTTCTCGATGTCCAAGAGCTACGGGATGGCCGGCTGGAGGCTCGGGTTCGTCGTCGGCAACGCCGAGATCGTGCGACGGCTGGAGCTCCTGAACGACCACGTTCGCGCCGGCATCTTCGTGGCGCTCCAGGAGGCGGCCGTGGCGGCGCTGACAGGCCCGCAGGACAGCGTCGAGGAGCGGCGCGCGCTCTACGAAGCGCGGCGCGACCGGGTCGTCGCGGCGATCCCGGGCGCTCGGTCGGAGGGTACGTTCTTCGTCTGGCTGCGGCTGCCCGACGGCGTCACCGTCGAGCGCATCCTCGAGGAGACGCGCGTCGCGCTCGCCCCGGGCGAGGGCTTCGGCTCGCGCGGCGCCGGCCACGCCCGCATCTCACTCGCCATCGCCGACGAGGTGCTGGACGAGGGGCTCGAGCGCGTTCGGCGGCTGCTCGTCAGCTAGACGAGCGAGGGCCGCCGGAGATCGTATGGGTCGGCCTCCGAGGAGCGAAGCCAGGCGAGGAGATCGCCCCAGCCGTGCTCGATCGCGACGTGCGACTCGTCGGGCGCGAAGGGGAGCAGCCAGAGGACATCTACTGGCGGCCAGTACACCTCGGCGGTCAGTGGCCGAACATGCCTTCCCTCGGGGATCAAGCGCTCGACCTCCCGCGACACGGTCTACCCCACGCCGGCGAGGAGGAAGGCGCGGCTCTCGCGCAGCATCTCGCGGGCGATCACGAGGCGCTGCACCTCCTGCGTGCCTTCGTAGATCTGCGTGATCTTGGCGTCGCGCATGAAGCGCTCGACCGGGTACTCCTTGATGTAGCCGTAGCCGCCGAGTATCTGCACCGCCTCGGTCGTGACCTGCATCGCGACATCGCCGCAGAGCAGCTTCGCCATCGCCGAGGCCTTCGTCAGCTCGGCCCCGTCGATGCCCGCGTCGCACATCTGCCCGAAACGGTAGAGCAGGCCGCGCGCGGCCTCAGTCTCGGTCTCCATGTCCGCGAGCTTCGCCTGGATCAGCTGGTGCTGCGCGATCGGCTTGCCCATCGTCTCGCGCGTCTTCGCGTACTCGAGCGAGTAGTCGGTGGCGCCCTGCGCGATCCCGAGCGCCTGCGCGGCAACACCCGGCCGCGAACGGTCGAGGATCCGCATTGCGATCTTGAAGCCCTCGCCCTCCTCGCCGAGCAGGTTGCCGGCGGGGATGCGGCAGTCGTCGAACGTCAGCTCGCCCGTGGTCGACCCGGAGATGCCCATTTTCGGCTCCAGCCGGCTCACTGCGAACCCGGGTGTCTTCGCCTCGACGAGGAACGCCGAGATCCCCGCGTGGCCCGCGCTCTGGTCGGTCTTCGCGAAGACGGTGTAGAGGCTCGCGACGCCGGCGTTCGTGAT
>JALYRA010000322.1 GCA_030855545.1 Actinomycetota bacterium
GGATGTTCAGTGCCGAGGCATGGCGCGCCTCGACGGAGTGGATCGCGATCGCGGCGGCCAGGATCTCCTTGTCCTGGATCGCGCCGGCCTGACCGAGGTACGCGGCCGCGCCGAGGTTCTCGACGACCGCTGCAAGCTCGAGCACCGACTCGGCGCTGTCGAGCGGGAACGTCGTCTCCGGCTTGGCCGCCGGCTCGCCGAGGGACTCCGCCGTGCCGAGCAACGCGTCGACGTGCTGCTGCTCGTGGTCGCCGATCACCTTGATCAGCTCGAGCGAGGCGCCGCTGAAGAGACCGCTCTCGATCACCTTGGCATAGAAGTCCGCCTCGAGATACTCGAGCGTCAGCGCGTAGTTGACGATCTCGAGGTCACCGCCTGCTGCCGCTGCAGTGGTCGTGTCGGTCGTCTCGGCGGGGGCCGACGTGGTGCCGGCGCTCTCGTCGTCGTCACCGCCGCAAGCAGCGAGGAAGAGGCTGAAGGCGCTGGCGCCGGCGACGCCGCCGCCCATCAGCTTGAGGAACTGCTTCCGCGACGCGGGGTCGTCCTTCAGCTCCTGGAGCGCGGGTCGCTCCTGAACGCTTTCATCGGAGTGCGACATGGGTCTCCTTCCGGGGGGACAGGGAAAACGGGCGGCTAGCTGTTACCCGTGCAGGTGGTATACCTGGACAGTCACTGGACAAAACCAAACCGTCCCTGTAGTTCGCAGCGTGACCCGGTCTGGTTCGGTCAGGCGGAGGCGGCAGTGAAGATCGGCGCGCTCGTCGGCGCTTCGACGCCGCCTTCGACCTCGAGCGTGACCGCGACGCGCTGGCCCGGTTCGACGAGGCGGGAGAGCTTCGTGACTCCGCGAGCGTCGAACAGCCCGGCACGGCGGGAGACGCCGTTGTCCAGCACCCAGATCACGTAGTCCTTGCCCTCAGGGGCCGGCGACAGGTTGCGCACGATCAGCGCCGCTTCGCCGGCAGGCGTGATCACGAGGCTCGCCTCGTCGGCGGTGGTGTCGAAGGTCTCCGCCTCCGGGTGCGCCAGGACTGCGAGGCCGGTGTCGACCTCGTCGAGGCGATTCTGCAACGACGTGCCCCAGATCCCGAGCCCGATCGCGGCGACGGCCGCCACGGCCGCGGCCGACGAGAGTGCCGGCAGCGCAAAGCGCCTTCGCAGCGGCACGACGTTCGACCGCTCGCTCCGCGCCTGCGCGAGGATCCGTGTGCGCAGCTCGGCGCGAGGCGCTGGACCGCCCGCAGCACGGGCGAGCGCGCCCGAGACGAGCCAGAACCCCTGCAGCTCCTCGCGGCACGGCTCGCACGTCGCGAGATGCACCTCGTAGCGCTCGCGGTCGCCCGCGTCGAGCGCATCGAGCGCATATCCAGCGGTCAGGTCGTGAAGGTCCATGCGTTCCTCTCTACTCCCTCGTCGAGCAGTTCGCGTAGCCGCGACAGCCCGGTGAACATCCGGCTCTTGATCGTTCCCAGCGGTTGCCCAAGTCGTTCTGCGAGCTCGGACTGGGTGTACCCGCCGTAATAGGCGAGCTCGATGGCCTCGCGCTGCTGGTCGGGCAGTTGGGCGAGCGCACCCTGGACGCGCTCGCGATCGAGCCGCATCCAAGCGGCTTCCTCCGCCGAGCCCTCTTCGGGCTCGGGCGCGTTGTCGAGCGTCTCGGTGCGGCGTCGCTGCTCGCGGCGGACGAGATCGACCGCGCGGCGGTGCACGAGGGTGAGGATCCAGGTCGATGCTTTCGCACGCTCCGGGATGAAGGAGCCGGCGCCGCGCCAGAGACCGAGAAAAGCTTCTTGTACCGCATCCTCGGCGAGCGTCTCGTCGCGGATGACGCGGTACGCGAGCCCGTACGCCGCGGCGCCGATGCGGTCGTAGAGCTCCGCGAGCGCCGATTCCTCCGACCGCGCGACGAGCGCGACGAGCGCTTCGTCGGAGAGGTGGGCGAGATCGCGGCGTCGCACGGGTGGAACTGAGGCTACAGCGCGCACGAGCCTTGTTCGCGAAAGAGGCGTGCACGGTTCACCGCAGTTGAGGGGTTGGAAATTCTCTGGACGGAAAGAGAGAACGCACTTTTTCGCCAACAGTGAGGAGTGTGGGGTAATGAGGAAGAAGACCTTGGCCGTTGCAGCAGCAGCGGTCGCCGCAGTCGCCGCCACCGCAGGCGTCGCGGCCTTCGCGGGATCCGATCCGCAGGGAGCGACGGCGTCGAGCCATCGAGAAGCACCGCTGATCTCGGAGGACCCGACCGCGGACAACACGGACGTCTACGCGTTCCGGAGCCCGGATAAGCCGGACACGGTGACGATCATCGCGAACTATCTCCCGGCCGAGGACACGGCGGCAGGGCCGATCTACTACGCGTTCTCGCCGACGGCTCGTTACAGCATCAAGATCGACCGCAACGGCAATGCCTTGCCTGACGTGACGTACCGTTTCCAGTTCAACCGGCAGCCGGGCCAGTTCTTCCTCGGCAACACGGTGCAGAACTACACGGTGACCCGGGTCACGGGGACGACG
>JALYRA010000328.1 GCA_030855545.1 Actinomycetota bacterium
CCTGCGCCGTTGCCACGCTCGCCGGTCTCCGCGGTGAGGACGTCGCCTGGCTGCCGGACGCCGTCTCCGCCGAGCTCGCCGCCGAGCGCTATCCGGTCTCCGAGCACGAGCGCTATTTGATCGCAGGCGCCGGTCGCGACTGGCCGACGGCGCAGGAGGCGGCGCTGAAGCTGCGCGAGGGCGCTTACCTCCCGACCGAGGCCCACCGGCTCGAAGAGCTGCTGCACGGCCACCTGGCCGCCGTCGACGAGAGCGTCCGCTGCTTCGTGCTCGAAGGAGAGGGACGGACGCAGGCACGCGCCGCCGAGGCTGTCGCTGCGCTCGCCGAGCTCGGCTGCGACGTCACCCTCGTCCCGACACGCCATCCCGTCGTCGACATCGTCCGCTTCCAGCTGCTGACGCTCGACCTCGCCGAGCCGCGAGGTATGAACCCGGATCTGATCCGGTGGGACGACCCACGCTGGAAGCGGGCCCGCGACGCATACGCGTAGCGGGCCCGCTCGCAACGACGTCTAGGCGCCTCGCGCGATCAGGTCGTTCGCGAAGGCAATGAAGCGGTTCGCCGTCGCCGTGTCGACCTTCTTTCCGCGCTGTGCCTCCAGCTGGTTGACCCAGGCGCCGAGCACGTTCTGCTCGACCCTGTGGTCGCCTTGGGCGTGCTCCCGCGCCGCGTGCTCGACCTTTCCTGAGAGCGAGTTGCACATGCCCGCTCCCTCGATCAGCCCCTCGGCACACGCGCGGGCGACGTTCGAGACGAGGCTCGCGGAGGTCGCCTGCACCTTGAACGTGCGGGTCAGGCTGGCGGCGTTCCCGAGCTTGTCCGCGGCGCGCACGACGATCGAGTGCGTGCCGGGATCGAGCAGGAACATGTCGAGGACCGCACCTTGGGTCGAGGCCGCGCCGTCGAACGTGACGCTCTCGGTGTCCACGCCCGAGCCGCCGTCGGTGGCCGTCCACTGAATGGCCGAGAGGTCATCGGTGTCGAAGATGACGCCCTCGGGTGCCGGCGAGGTGATCGTGATCGCCGGCGGGGTCGTGTCGAGGAAGACCTCGCGCGGCACGACGCCGCCGTCCGGCAGCGTGTCCGCCGCGAACGTGTGGCACGGATCCTCGGCGCGGAGCTCGAGCGTGTAGAGCCCGTCGCCACCGCCGGTCGGGATCGTCACCTGGCCGCCCATCGCGACCGGTGTCCACGCTCCGGGCGAGCCGCCCGACTTCGTGATCCGGTACGCGAGCTTCAGGCCGCCGGGCGCGAACGTCGCGTCGGTCGCGGTCAGCGTGAACGCGTGCGAAGCACCGACGTAGGTCGTGCCCCCGACATCGACGGTGTTGCCGGAGAGAGCGATCGCCGGCACCGGCTCCGCCTCGCCGGGCTGTGCCGACGGGTCGTCGAAGTGCGCCGGCCACTGCTGCGTGCCGTTCTCCCAGTCGCGGAAGAGTGTCACGAACGCCGGCCGGGCGAGGCACGATTCCCAGAGCGGGTAGTTGCCGTTGCCTCCGTTCAGCTTCTCGGCGCGCGGGGCCATGTTCGTCCCTGCGACCGGGCAGTCCGGGCTGCCGGTGGTGCAGAAACGCGGCCGTCCGTCCGCACGCCAGGAGTGATCCGAGTCGATCGAGCGCAGCCACGTCGACCCACCGAGCCCGTCGACCATGACGTTCGCGGAGATCGACCCGTCCGTGTAGGTCGCGACTGCGGCGCCGGTATTGATCACGTTTGCCGCGACGAGCTCACCTTTGATCACGTTGTTCAGTCCGGCCGCGTCGAGCAGGAGCAGCCTGGCCTGCGTGACCGTGTTCAGATATGGCTCGAACTCGGTCGCGCTCCACACGGTGTCGTCGGCGAGCCCCGTGCTCGTGACCCAGCCGACCCCCGGGAGCTTCACCTGCTGCACCGGGTGGTGACCGCTCGGGAGCCGCATCACGTCGTCCAGCCGCTCGTGTGTGTCCGGCTGGAAGAGGTCGATGGTCTGCGGGCCGAGGATCGGCAGGTTCAGCGAGACGCTCTGGACGTTCATCCAGTGCGTCGGCGAGGTGAGGAAGCTCTTGATGTGGTCGATGTCGATCCCGAAGGCCTTGCCGATCTCGTCCTTCAGGAACTCCGTCACGTACTCCTTGATGTCCGCGAGCGGTGCGGTGATCGGGTTCAGCGGTCCGAGTACGTCCGAAAAGAGATCGCTGAGGTCGCCGATCGCGTCGAGCAGGTCGCCGACCGCGTCGGGAGCGCCCGCCATCGAGAGCAGGTGATCCTCGATGTAGTCCTCCGACGAGTACAGGAGCACGTCGACGACGCCGACGGCGTCCTCGCAGTCGGCGCGCTGCTGCGTCGTCTCGGCGGTCTTGTTGCGGCAGATCCAGTTCGCCGCGTCGCGGTGCGTGCCGGGATCGAACAGTGCCTTCGTCGAAGCGAGCCCGAGCTGCGGCCACTGCTGGAGGCCGTCGTCGATGTCCTCGATCCAGTGCTCGACGTAGGTCTCGACGATGTTGTTGATGATGTCGTCGGCGAGGTCGACGGGCGAGATCAAGCAGAGGCCGGTCAGTGCGCCTTCGCAGTTCTGGTAGTCGACGGTCGTCGTCGTGATGCCGCGGACCGTGTTGACGGTCAGGGTGATCGTCCGTGAGTAGCAGTCCTCGTCGATGATCGCGCAGTCCGTCTTCTCCGAGTCCCAGGCGGATCGCGCCTCCTGCAGCTGCAGGCTCGCCTTCAGATCGAGGAAGAAGTCGATCAGCTTTCCGCGGCGCGGCTCGGGGTCGCCGACCGTGTAGTTGTCGCCGGGGCAGCCGTCGTCTGGCACGCCGTCCCCGTCGTCGTCGACGTCGTCGCCGCACACCCCGACGGGAAGGACGGTCATCGGGTTGACGAGCGTGTCGTAGACGAACTTGTTCGGAACGGCATACGGGATTCGCTTCGAGGAGCTGTCCGAGTACTCCGGGTCACCATCCTCGTTCACCTCGAACGGCACCTGCGTGCGGTCCGGGTTGCCGTCGTAGCCCGGTGTCGCATCACCGACGTACCCCTCGGCGATCAGATGGCGGAGGGCGATCTCGGCGTCGTCGACGTCGGACAGGATCTCACCGACGCCGGGAAAGACTCCGAGCGCGTAGTCGTTGATGAACGTGTGCGCCCACATATCGCCGGCGGCGTGCGTGGCGTAGCCGAACGCGAACGCGAGAATCTGCTCCTTCTGGGCGGCGGAGTACCCGGCGTCACTCTGCGCCTGCCAGGCCCGCTGCAAGATGTGCTGCACCCACTTGCCGGTTCCCTCGGAGTGGATGATCGACTGCCCGAACACGAGATCGGGGAAGCCGTCGGGGCCGACGACGCCGGCGTTGAAGTACGGCTTCTGGTTGCGCAAGGCGTCTTCGACGGCCTGCGGCACGTCGTACTCGCGGCCGTTCAGCGTCACGTGGCCGTCGTCGATCACGTCCTCCCACGCTCGGTCGCTCGTTTCGATGTGCATGTAAGGCTTCCAGGCGAGTGCGCCCGGAGCGGTCGCGAGCACGAGGCCACAGGCGGCGACGAGCGCGATGAGCAAGCGTTTCATGGTGGTCTCCCCTGGCGAAGTTCGAGAACTGACCTCTCAGAAGCTAGACCTCTTCGGCTCCGCTTACAACCTCCGAATTGAGGACTCCGGTGTCCTCCCCGAGGAGGACATCGCGTACGAGCCGAAGACGGTGAAGTGCTCGGCCTGCGCGCGTACCTCCGCAAGCGCCGCGCGCACGACTTCGTCACGCGGGTGACCGCTGACGACGGCGTCGAAGCGGTAGCGCCACGGCGTCTGCGGGATCGGCCGCGAGGTGAGCTGCACGAGGTCGAGTGCATGGCGTGCGAACGGTTCGATCGCGCGATGAAGCGCGCCCGGGCGGTGGTCGGTCTGGAACGAAAAGGCGATCCGCCAGTCCGGCTCGCCGCCGAGCTCGGTGCGATTCGAGATCGCGACGAACCGGGTGTACGCCTCGGGGTGATCGCCGACGTCGGCAGCGAGAATCGTCAGTCCGTGCAGCGCGGCGGCGCGCTCGCTCGCGATCGCGACCTCCGACGGGTCGGCATCCCGCGCGACTTGCGCCGCGGCATCAGCGGTCGTGCCGGCGGCGATCGCCGTCGCGGCCGGAAGGGATGCGAGCAGACGGCGGCACTGGTCGAGTGCGACAGGATGCGAGCGCACGATCTTGATCTCGCGAGCGGCACCTCGGCGACGCCGACCAGGAAGTGCCGAATCGGGATGATCGTCTGTGCGTTGATCGAGACCGGCGAGTCGACGAGAAGGTCGTGCGTCTCGTGCACGGGCCCGACGACGGAGCTTTCGATCGGGAGTACGCCCGCGTCGACGCACCCCGCGCCGACCGCGTCGACGACCTGGCCGAATGTGGGCTGCGCGACCGTCTCGGCGTCGGGGAAGAGGAGGGCACAGGCCGCTGCGCTGTGAGCTCCTTCGCGGCCGGGATACGCGACCCTCACTGGTCGCGCCACGCCGCGAGCAGCCCCGCCTCTCGCTCGGATGAGAGGCCGACGCCCTCGGCGGCGGGAGCCTCGGCCGCGCCGGCGAGTGTCTCCGCGAGCGGCCGGAAGCGCAGGCCAGCGTTGACAGCGCGGCTGACGTCCGTCTCGTGCATCCCCTTCCAGTCGGGATCGCCGAGCCACAGAGGCAGCTCCATCCAGTCGCCCACCTCGTGCTCGCGGAGGAAGTCGTCGCTGACCCAGGTCACGTCGGCGCCGGCGAGCAGTTCGGCCCACGCGATGCCCGTGCCGGTCGCGTTGAACGTGCCGGAGAGGCCAGCCTCGACGGCGTCGAGGCACCACTCGGCGAGGTCGCGGACGTCGATGAACTGCACCCGCCGCTCGGGCGGTCCCGGGGCGAGCGTCTCGCCGCCGCGCCCGAGCCGCTGCGTCCAGTACGTGAAGCGCCCGGTCGGATCGTGCGGCCCGACGATCAAACCGGGCCGGACGATCAGCGCGCCGTCGCCGAACACCTCGTCGACGGCCGCCTCGCAGAGCGCCTTCAGCGGCCCGTAGTTGGAGAAGTCGGCCGAGACCTCGTCGTCGGGCATGTCGCCGAGCTCGCCGACCGGGCTCGTCTCCGTCGGCCCCGTCGAGAAGTCCGCGTACACCGACACGCTCGAGATGAACAGGTAGCGGCCGGAGTCGCGCAGCAGCTCGGCCGACGCGCGCACCGCCGCCGGGGTGTAGCCGGATGGGTCGAGCACCGCGTCCCAGACGCGCCCCTCGAGCGCGGAGAGATCGGTCTTCCGGTCGCCATGCAGCTTCTCGACCTCGGGAAAGAGGTCGGCGTTCGTCTCGCCACGGTTGAAGAGCGTCAACTCGTGGCTGCGAGCGAGCGCCGACTCCACCAGCGCCCGTCCGAGGAACTTTGTCCCCCCGATGACCAGGATCTTCAGTGAAACCTCTGCACCGCGCGCCAGACGGCCTCGGCGCCGAACTCGAGCGCGTCGACCGGGATTCGCTCGTCGGCGGCGTGGATCAGCCCTGCGAATTGGAACTCGTCCGGCAGGCGCATCGGGAGGAAGCCGTAGGTCTGCACACCGGCCAGCGAGAAGAAGCGGCCGTCCGTGACGCCGATCTGGAGAAGCGGCACCGGGATCCCCTCCGGATCGAGCTCGCGGATCACACCCGCGAGCGTGTCGAACAACCCGAGGTCGGGCGTGGTCGGGCCGGGATCGTGGCGGACGAGCTCGATCTCGACGTCGTCGCCGACGAGCGCGTTGACCTCTGCGATCAGCTGCTCGGGCGAGAACCCCGGGAGCGACCGGCCGTCCAACTCGAGCTCGATCTCGCTCGGGACGACATTGATCTTGGCGCCGCCGCGGACGATCGTCGCGTTGACCGTGTTCCGCAGCATCGGCTCGATCGTCTTCCCGCGCTCGCCGAGCAGCCGCAGCGCCGTGTCGGTCAGCCGCGGCCTCAACAGCGAGCGCATCACCGTCGCCTCCTTGCGCGGCAGCTCGTCCGCGATCCGCTCGACGAAGTCGCGCACGACCGGTGTCACATGCACCGGCATTCGCTTGCGGTCGAGGTCGTTCAGGAGCTTGCCGAGCCGCGCCACCGTGCCGCCGCGCTGCACCATCGCACCATGGCCACCGGGGCCGCGTACTGTCGCCTTCAGCCAGCAGATCTGCTTCTCGGCCACCTGGATCGGGTAGAAGCGCTTGCCGCCGATCGGGAGCGTGAAGCCGCCGAACTCGCCGAGCGCGTAGCGCACTCCCTCGAACAACTCCGGATGCTCCTCGACGAGGAAGCGTGCGCCGAGGTCGCCACCGTTCTCCTCGTCGGAGAGGACGACGAGCACGAGATCGCCGGGCAGCTCGAGGTTCTCCCGTTTCGCGCGCAGAAACGCATTCACCAGCATCGCCACGCCCGCTTTCATGTCGAGCGCGCCGCGGCCCCAGATCTCACCGTCCTCGAGCCTGCCCTCGAAAGGCGGGTGCTTCCAGTCCTGGCCGGCGGTCATGACGACGTCGACGTGTCCCTGGAGGAGGAGCGGCGGCGCGTTGCCGCCGGCGATCCGGCTGACGAGGTTGGGCCGGCCGGGCTCCTTCTCGTAGATCCGCGTCTCCAGACCTTCCTGCTCGAGCAGGCCCTGGACGAAGGCGATGCAGGCCGCTTCGTTCCCGGGCGGGTTCGTCGTGTCGAAGCGGATCAGCTGTTGCAGCAGCTCGCTGACGGTCAAACGAGCTCCGCGATCGCGGCGAGCATCCGGTCGACCTCGTCCGCGGTGTTGTAGTGGACGAAGCCGGCACGGACGGCGCCGGTGCCCTCGAGCCCGAGCAGCTTCATGATCTCGACCGCGTAGTAGTCGCCATGCCAGACGGCGATGTCGCGCGCCGCCAGCTCGCGAGCGACCACCTCCGATGAACGCTCGGGGAGGTTGAACGCGAACGTCGGCACACGGCCTTCCATCGTGCGCAGACCGTAGAGGTCGACCGCCTCGGGCAGCCCGTCGAGGAAGCGCTGACCGAGCTGCGTCTCGTGCGCGACCATCGCCTCCCAGCCGAGCGACTCGATGTACTCGACGGCGGCGACGAAGCCGGCGAGCAGCTCGTGCTGCTGCGTCCCGTGCTCGAAGCGGTGGCCGACGGGCTCGTTCGCCGCCGGGCGCACCTTGTACGGCGTCAGGCTCTCGAGGAACTCCCGTTTGCCGAACGCCATCCCCATGTGCGGCCCGAAGAACTTGTAGGGCGAGCAGAGGAGAACGTCGACCTCCCAGCCCGAGCAGTCGATCGGGCCGTGCGGCCCGTAGTGGACGGCGTCTGCCCAGGCGAGCGCGCCCGCGCCGTGTGCGAGCTCGACGATCCGCGCGATCTCGGGCGCCGTGCCGACCGCGTTCGACGCGATCGGGAACGCGACGACCCTCGTCCGGCCGGAGAGCTGGGACTCGAGGTCGTCGAGATCGAGCGAGAGGTCGTCGTGCACCCCCGCGAACCGGACGACGACGCCCATGTCCTCCTGGAGCGCGAGCCACGGCGAGACGTTCGCGTCGTGGTCGAGCCGCGTGCACACGATCTCGTCGCCGGGCTTGAGCCGCCTCGCGAGCGCGCGCGTGAGCAGGAAGTTGAGCGACGTCATGCTCTGCCCGAATGCGACCTCGTCCGGGTGGCAGGAGAGGAACCGGCCCGCAGCGGCGCGTGCGCGCTCGATCAGCTCGACCGTGCGGACGCTCGTCTCGTACGGGGCGCCGACATTCGCGTTGTCCTCGCGTAGATAGTGCGAGATCGCATCGATCACCTCGTCTGGGCACTGAGTGCCGCCAGGCCCGTCGAAGAACGCGATCCGGCGGCCGAGCGCGCTGTAGCGGGCGCGGACAGCCCCGACGTCGAGCAGAGTCGTGCTCATGAAATTTCCTCTCCGTTGACGGTCCAGCGATAGCGGGGCTTCGCGGTCAGCGAGGCGCCGACGAAGCAATCGCGCTCCGCTTTCGAAAGCAGCTCGCGCACGTTCGTCGGAGTCGGGTCGAGCGTGACGTCGAGCGCGACCTTGATCCGCACGAACGCGTAGCGCCCGTCCGAGTCGCGCTGCGTCACCTCGGCGGTCGCGCTGGCGTCTCCGCCGGAGTCGACGTCGACCCTCCGGGCGTGGTAGGCGAGGCTCTTGAGCGTGCAGCGCGCGAGGCCGGCGAGCACGAGGTGCTCGGGCGACCAGGCCGGCTCGTTGGCAAGCACCGATCCGCCCTCGTCGCTGCGGGCGGCGCCCTCGGCATCGAGCGAGATCGCGTACGAGAACGACTTCGCCCGCGCGTTCATGCCCCGCAACCTACACTCGCCTCATGGCGCTCGCGATCCTCGGTGTCACCGGTTTCACGGGGCGTTTGGTCCTGGCCGAGGCGCGCCGCGCGGGAATCGAGGTACGGCTCGTCGGCCGGCGGCGCGAGGCGCTCGAGGAGCTTGCGGCGCCCGGCGAGGAAGTCCGCGTCGCCGACGCCCGCGACGCCGGTGCTCTCCGCGAGGCTTTCGCAGGGGTGACGGTCGTCGCTTCCTGCGCCGGTCCGTTCCTCGAGCTCGGGCTCGCTCCGGTCGAGGCTGCCGTCGAGGTCGGGGCGCACTATCTCGATACGACCGGAGAGCAGGCGTTCGTGAAGCTCGTGCACGACCGGATCACGGCGAGCACGGTCGTCGTACCCGCGTTCGGCTTCGACTACGTTCCCGGCGACCTGGCGGCGCGGCTTGCGGCCGAGCAGGTCGACGGGCCACTCGACGAGGTCGTTGTCGGCTACTCCGTCACCGGGACCGCGACGAGCCGCGGCACTCGCGCAACCGTCGCCGCCGTGATGGGGCAGGAGCAGGTCGTCTACGCCGACGGGCAGCTGGTCCCGTCGCGCTTTGGCGCGACGACGCGAACGCTCCGCTTCCCCTTCGGCGAGAAGACGTGCGTCGAGTGGAGCGGGACCGAGCCGTTGACCGTGCCACGTCATACGGACGTCCGGAACGTGCGCTCGTACTTCCGCGCTCCGGCTGCGGTGGCCGAGAGTGGCCGCGTCGGCAAGTACCTGTCGCCGCTCTTCTCCGCGGTGGCCCGCTTCGGCTCGGCCGGACCGTCCGCCGA
>JALYRA010000341.1 GCA_030855545.1 Actinomycetota bacterium
TGCTTACGGCGCGGCGCGTCTTCGGAGACGATGTGCCGAGTGGCGACGGGGCGGCCACGGCCTCCGAGGCGGCGTTGCGACGTTTCGGTCTTCGCGGCCTGTTGGGGTGGGTCTCCCCAACGGAGACGCTGCGGGTAGACCAGCTCGTCGTTGGCCTCGTCCTCTCGGCCTACGACCTGGGACTCTACGTCGCAGCGCTGGCGTTCACGAACCTCCCGCGCTTCCTGGCCCAAGCCGTCGGCAACGTCGCGTACCCGCGCGTCGCCGTCGAGCGAAACTTTGCTGCGCAGCGCCGGCAGATGTGGCGCTATGTCGCATTCGGGACCGCGGTGAGCACCGTGGTCGCCGGCCTGCTCGCCGCCGCGGCTGACCCGCTCGTCCGGTTGGCGTTCGGCGACGCGTTCGGTGGCGCAGTCGGCCCGCTCCGGCTGCTGCTGCTCGCGACCGTGACCCTCTGCGCCCGCCGCGTGCTCTCCGAAGCTATGCGCGGAGCGGGGTTCGCCGGCGCGACCTCCCGTGCCGAGATCGCATCGTGGCTCAGCCTTGTCCCTACCCTCCCTCTACTCGGGCTCGAGTACGGGCTGGACGGCGTGGCCCTCGCCCTCTGCAGCGCCTACCTACTCAGCCTCTTCACGCTCCTCTGGGTGATGGCCGCCTCGCGTACGGGCCCGTCCATTTGCCCTCGACAGGGATCTTCGTTGGACGGCGCTGGCTCATGACGACCCCTTCTCCTCGACCCGACCATCGGCCGCTTCGTGTCCTCCGCGTCATCACGACGCTGGAGCCGGAGGTCGGCGGGCCGTCGTACTCCGCCGTCAATGGTGCCGTGGCGGAGCAGGCGGCAGGCATCTCCACGACGATCGTGTCCACGACGAGCGCGAGCGGGCCCCGGTACACGCCACCGTCGCTGGCAAAGGCCGGTGTCGTCCACCGGTCGTTCCGCCGCCCGCGAATCCTCAAGGGACTCGGCAAGCGGTGGGGCATCAGCGTGCGCTTCGCGCTCTGGATACTCCGCCACGCCGGGCGGTACGACGTCATACACGTCCACTACGTATGGTCGCTCGGGACGGTCGTCGGCATCTTCGCTGCGGCCGCGTGGCGTCGTCCCGTCGTGATGACGCCTCACGAGTCGCTTACGTCGTTTGGCATCGAGCACTCGCGCTCCGGTCAACGCCGGCTGCAGAAGCTGCTCGTGCGTCGCTTCCTGCTGGCCGGAGTCGATCGCGTGGTCACGGCGTCGGCGCTCGAGCAGCGGGACAGCGGCCTCAATAACCGACAGAGCCGCGTGATCCAGCATCCGGTGCCCGACCACGCTGCCCCGCCGGCCGAGACACTCCGGTGCGCGTCCGGCGGCCGACGGATCGGCTTCCTCGGCCGGCTGCACCAGAAGAAGCGCATCGGCGACCTGATCGACGCGTTTACCGGCCTAGACGGCGATGCCACCCTGGTCATAGGCGGCAACCAGCCGCTCGAGGAGTTCGCTCGGCTACGGGACCGCGTGGCCGCCGGCGGGCTCGGCGGTAGGGTGTGCCTCTTGGGCTTCATCGCACCCGATGACCGGGGTGCGTTCTTCGCCAGCGTCGACGTGCTCGTAATGCCCTCCACCTACGAGTGTTTCGGGATGGTCGCCGCCGAGGCGCTGAGCGCCGGCGTCCCGGCGATCGTAACCGAGCAGACCGGGATCGCCGAGGTGGTGCGGGACCACGCCGCCGGCGTCGTGGTGCCCGTGGGCGCTCCCGACGCGATCCGCGCGGCGATCGAACGGATCCTCGCGGATCCGGACGCGCTGACCATCATGCGGGACAATGCGCGTCGTGCCGCTCGCATCCGACTCTCGTTCGGCGCGTACGCCGACGCCATCCGAACCGTCTACGACGAAGTGACTCAGCGACTCCCATGACCTCGGCCCCGCCTGCGGACGGACGCTTCGGGCTGAGGACGCCCACGGTTACTCTGCTGCGGGACCCTCCGCACGAGCACCGGCTTTCCATGGAGCGCTACGCCGACCGTGTCGGGCACGGCGTCGCGGCTTCGGGCCGGTTCAACGTCGATCCGGTCGCGATGCAGCGCGATCGGGTCGGGTGGGCGTGGCATCTCGACCGCCTCGTTGCCTACACCGTCAGCGCCGGCCGGCGCGGCGGCGATCTCTTCCACATCGTCGACCACGGCTTCGCCCACCTCGCTCGGTTGCTCCCGCGCGATCGCACGATCGTCACCTGCCACGACCTGATGGCGCTGCGCTCGGTCATGGGCCAGACGGGAACGACGTCCCGCGCGATCACCGTCGCGCGGTTCCGCTGGAGCGTCGGCCACATGCGCCGAGTAGCGCACGTTGTCTGCGACAGCACCGCGACGCGCGACGACGCCCTGGAGCTCGTGGGTGTCCCCGAGGATCGCGTCACAGTGATCTCGCTCGGCGTCGACGAGCGGTTCCGGCCCCTTGCCTCGGATGTCCGCGAACGCGTGCGCCGCGAGCTCGGCCTCAACGGCTTGGTCGTCGTCGGGAACGTGGCCACCGGCGCGGACTACAAGAATCCCGCCGGTGCCCTGCACACGTTGCGGATCCTCCACGACCGGGGAGTGCCTGCGGTGCTGCTGCGCAGCGGCCGCGGCTTCGCCGCGCACCACCTCGAGCTGCAACGCCGGCTTGGCCTGGACGGCTTCGTCGTCGAGCGCGGCATCCTCGACGAGGAGGATCTCATCAGGACGTACAACGCGTGCGACGTCCTGCTCCATCCCTCCTACTGGGAGGGCTTCGGCTGGCCGCCGCTTGAGGCGATGTCGTGCGGCACGCCGGTCGTGACGTCGACCGCACCGTCGCTGCTGGAGGTCACGGCGGGCTCCGCGCTGGCTGCGGGCCCCGACGACCACGCAGGTCTCGCCGAC
>JALYRA010000343.1 GCA_030855545.1 Actinomycetota bacterium
CGCCTGGCGCCTCGTGGCGGTGCGTGAGAGCGACGGCCGTGTCCCGTCGGTCGCGGCCGGGTTTGTGGGGCGCGAATTCGAGCTCGAGTTGCTCGAGAACACGCTCAACCGCGTCATCCGCGACAAGCGCGCGCACCTATTCACGATCTTCGGCGAGCCGGGCGTCGGGAAGAGCCGGCTCGCGCGCGAGTTCCTCGCAGGCGTTGAGGGTGCGACGATCCTCGTCGGCCGCTCGCTCCCGTACGGCGAGGGCGTCACCTACTGGCCGCTTGCGGAGATGGTCAAGGTCGCTGCTGGAATCGCCGACGACGACCCCGTTCAGGAGGCGGTCGCGAAGCTGCGGGCGTGCTGCGGCGACGACGCGGTCGCCGACCTGCTCGCGCTCGCGGTCGGTGTGCTCGAAGGGATCGAAACGGAGCGCAGCCAGCAGGACATCGCCTGGGCGGCGCGGGAATGGGCCGCCGAGCTGGCGGACGCGCAGCCGCTACTCCTTGTCTTCGAGGACGTGCACTGGGCCGAGGAGCCGCTGCTGGAGCTGATCGAGCACCTTGCCGAGCGCGTGAAGGACGCGCCGCTGATGATCATCTGCCTCGCGCGGCCGGAGCTGCTCGACATCCGGCCGGGTTGGGGAGGAGGCCGCCTCCGCGCTGGGGCGACCGAGCTGGAGCCGCTCGCGCCGGAGGAGAGTGAGGAGCTGCTCGACGCGCTCCTCGCAGACCGCGAGCTCTCGACCTCCGAGCGCGAGACGCTGCTCGAGAAGACCGAGGGCAACCCGCTCTTCGTCGAAGAGACGACGCGGATGCTGCTCGAGGGCGGCCCGTCGTCGAAGCGAATCCCGGACACGCTTCAGGCGATGATCGCGGCGCGCATCGACCGGCTGCCGCGGAGCGAGAAGCAGCTGTTGCAGCGGGCCGCAGTGATCGGACGGATCTTCTGGGAGGGCGCGGTCGCTCACCTTCTCCCGGACCTCGACGAGCTCGAGCCGGTGCTGGACGATCTGCTCCTGCGCGACTTCATCACTCGCGAGAGCCGCTCTTCGATCTCCGGCGAGCGGGCCTACCGCTTCAAGCACGTGCTGATCCGCGACGTCGCCTATGCCGGCCTCGCCAAGGGCGCGCGCGCCGACCTTCACCAGAGTGTCGCCGACTGGCTCTCGCAGATCGCCGGCGAGGAGCTCGTCGAGATCCGCGCGTACCACCTCGACCAGGCTGCGGCGATGCACGAGGAGCTCGACGGCGCCGTCCCGCCGGAGCTCGCGACCCGCGCAAGCGCCGCGCTCGAGAAGGCCGGGCGTCGCGCGCTCGCGCGTGAGGCGAACCACTCGGCCCGCCGCCTACTCGTGCGCTCGGTCGAGCTCGAGCCGACGCTGACGAGACGCTTCCTCGCCGCGCGGGCCGCCCGGCGAATCGCCGACCTGCCGGCGCAGGCGGTCGAGATGGAGCGCGTCTTCGCCGAAGCGACCGAGACCGGCGACAAGCGGCTACAGGGGCTTGCGCTCACCGCTCTGGCCGAGAACGCGCTCCACCGCGACGCCGACCTGCCGCGCGGCCGCGAGCTCGTCGAGCAGGCGCTCGTCCTGCTCGAAGACGGCAAGCCCGAGGACCGGATCGAGGCGCTGACCACGCGAGCCCGCATTGGCTGGTGGCTCGGCGATCTCGAGGACGACGAGCGCTGGAACACGAAGGCGCTGGAGGTGGCACGGGAGATCGGCCGCAAGGATCTCGAGGCGAGCGCCGCGGACGAGCTCGCGAGCGCCGCGATCGCGCGGCTTGACCTCGACCGAGCAATGCGGCTGGCCGCCGAGGCGCTCGAGCTCGCCGAGGAGAGCGGCAACATCTCCGTCCTCGGCTGGGCGCTCGTCTCGCAAGCTCGGATCGACGCGCTGCGCGGCCGCGTCGACGAGGCCGCGACGGGGCTCGATCGCGCCGAGGAGTTCTTCTCGCAATCCGGCAATGCGTGGGCGCTCGCCCGTGTGCACAACCACTACGGCTGGGTCGAGCGCCGACGCAACGATCTTCCGGCGGCGGAGCGGCATTTCCGCGACGCGATCCGGCTCTTGACTCCGCTCGAGGACCGCGGCACCCTCTGCGAGAGCCAGCGCGGCCTCGCGCAGGTGCTCGTCCAGCTGAAGAAGATCGACGAGGCCGAGCGGTACGCACTCGAGGCGCGAGATACCGTCGGCCCGCACGACACGATCTCGCGCTCGACGACGCGGATGGCGCTCGGGCTCGTCCGCGCCGCGCAGGGCCGCGACGAGGAGGCCGAGGGCCTGCTGCGTGAGGCGATCGAGATCGTCGAGGGGAAGGATCTCCGGCTGATCCGTCGCGAGTTGCTCGCGGCGCTTTGTCGCTTCCTCCGCGACCGGGAGCGGATCGACGAGGCCGAGGAGATCGAGATCGAGCTCGCGGCCTACGACGCCGCGCTCGCCCCGGCGTAGAGCACGGCTTTGATCGCCTGCGAGGACTCCTCGTCGGGTGACTCCGAAATCACCGTCGCCGGCCGGTCGAAGCAGGCGAGCGCGTCGCGGAGCGGCTCGGCGCGTAGCGTCCCTTCGCCGTAGGACAAGTGCTTCGTCTCGTTCCGGTTCGCGTAAGCGATGGCCGAGAAGTGGATGTGAAACGGCGCACCAGGCTCGAGGACGTCGTCGACGCGCCCGAGGACAGTTGCGAATGCCTCGGTGTCCGTGAAGGCGCCGTCCGAGGTCGCGTGCATGTGCGCGAAGTCGATCACGGGCCGCACCCACGAGACGCGAGAGGCGATCTCGAGCGTGTCGTCGATCGAGCCCAGCTCGCTGACGCGCCCCATCACTTCGATTCCGAACGGCACCAGGCGATTCTTTCCCTCGAGCCGCTCACGCAGCTGCTCGAGCCAGTTGATCACCTCGTCGATCGCCTGCCGGCGCTCCCGCCCGAGCCAGAAACCGGGGTGGATGACGACGATCTCCGCTCCGGCGGCCGTAGCGATGCCGGCGCTGCGGTCGAGGGCGCCGAGCGCCATCCTCGACTTCTTCTCGTCGGGGTGCCCTGGGAAAGCAAAGAGCGGCGCGTGAACGGACAGCGCGATGTCGCGGTCGCGGGCAAGCTCACCGAGACGCTCTGCCCACGGATAGTCGAGCCAGAAGCCGCTCTCGAGGTCCAGCTCGCACGCGTCGTAGCCGCGCTCGAGCAGGATCTCGATCGCGAGCTCGGGCGATTCCCGGGAGGGACAGCGTGCCGGCCCAAGGCGGATTGCACCCATCGCCGCTGACCGTAACGGACGGGCGGGCCATGTCGTCCGACGGGGGTCCTACGCTTTTCGACATGGACACGACAAAGGCACCCACCCGGATCGACCTGCTCGAGCTCGAT
>JALYRA010000347.1 GCA_030855545.1 Actinomycetota bacterium
AGATCGCTCTCGCGCAGCGACGAGCGCAGCGCGGTGCTGGCCGCGGCGAGCGCCTGATCGCCCTTCTCGTGCCCGTAGACGTCGTTGATCTGCTTGAAGTTGTCGAGGTCGCAGAGGATCGCCGAGAGCGGGAGCGACGAGCGTGACGCCTGCGCGAACATGCGGATGAGGCTGTCGCGGAGAGCGCGGGCGTTCGGGAGGCCCGTCAGCGCGTCGGTGGAGGCACGGATCTCAGCGACGGCGAGGTTGCGGAGGTTGGCGAGCACGGGGGCCGCCTGACTGACCGACTCGTCGATGCGGCTGCGCTCCGAACCGGAAAGCACCTGCTCGTGTGAGACGAGCACCGAGCCGATCACCTCGCCTCCGACAAGGGAGGGAACGCAGGTCGTTCGTGCATGCTGCGAGCAGAGGTCGCACGTCAAGAGCGGCTCGTTCTCGACCGACTGTCCGTGCGTCCGGCCGAGCCTGACGGCGAGGCACGAGCTGGGAGACGAGTCGACGAGCTTCCGCGCCAGCGCGCTCGAAGGCTCGACGGGCGTCGCGGCTTCGAGTCGGTTCTGGCTGTTGTTGCGGTTGAGGACGACGATCGTCGAGTCGACGAGCGACCGCTCGAGATGCCGCTTGACGAGAGCGTGCGCCTCGCCTTCGCTCTCGGTTACCTGCAGCGTCTCGGCGAACTCGCGCTGCGAGGCGTAGTAGGCCGCCTCCACGGCCTGGCGGCGTTGGGCGCGCCGGCGGGTGCGCACGAGTAGCAGGCCCCCGGCCGCGGCGAACGCCAGGCTGAGCAGGACAATCAGGATCACGGAGCGCCGGATCGCGGCGGCGTGGGACGCCTGACTCTCCGCCGCGATCAAGTCGACGAGATCTTCGTTGGCGCTCTCGAACTGCTCGATCAGGTCGGAGCGGGTGTCGGCCGACTCGGCACTGATCGTGCGGCCGTTCTTGATCCGGATGATTGTGTCGTTCGCAATCCCGGCCCAGCGGTTGGCGAGGCGCTCCTGCTCGGCGATCGACGTGCGCTCCTCTGCCTGGCCGTCGGCAAAGGCACGGGCGCGGTCGGCGGCGGCGGCAAGCGCAGCGGTCGCCTCGTCGTAGGGCTGGAGAAAGCCTTCGCGACTCGACTCCGCGAATCCGCGCAATGCGCTCTCGCGCGCGAGCAGCGCCGACAGCAGTTCGTTGGCCGCGTCGCGCTCTTCGGACTCGCGGGCGCCGATGCGCCGCTCCTCGGCAGCGGTTGTCCAGACGACGCCGGCCACACTGGCGACGAAGATGACGATGACTGCTGAGAATCGCATGACGTTGAGCATCTCGGCCCGTGATCGGCAGCCCTCTGCACGGATTGAGGGTTGAATGACGTCATGGCGAGCGGCTGGATCGGCGTCCTGACGGCGGAGCTGCACTTCCCGGAGGCGCATTCGCTGAAGGAGAAGCGGATGTACCTCCGCTCCGCGAAGGAGCAGCTTCGCAATCGCTTCGGCGCCGCGGTTGCCGAGGTCGACCATCACGATGTGTGGCAGCGTGCCCGGCTGACCGTCGCAGTCGTCACGCGCGACGCGGGCGAGGCCGAGCGGTTGATCGCCGACGCCGAGCGGTATCTCGCCTCACGAGAGTGGGAGCTCGGCCAGGTCGAGCGGCTGTTGATCAATCCCGAGGACTGAGGCGTCGGGCGGTGCCGGCACAGGCGACGGGCTGCGTCGGGCAGGATGTTCCGATGGCCCAGCGAATGCGCCGAGTCAACGAATCGCTCCGTCAGGTGCTTTCCGAGGCGTTGCTGGAGCTGAAAGATCCACGCATCGGCTTCGTGACGGTGACGGGAGTCGAGACCTCGACCGATTTGCGCCACGCGACCGTGTACGTGAGCGTGCTCGGCGGGGAGAAGAAGCAGCGGCGAAGCATGAGCGTGCTCGATGCCGCTCACGGCGTCCTGCAGGCGAAGATCTCGCGCGAGTTGCGGATGAAACGGACTCCGCAGCTCGTGTTCGAATACGATCGCGCGGTCGAGCACGGCGTGCGCATGTCAAAACTCATCGATGAGCTCGCCCCCGAACCAGACGACGACCGAAGCTGACCGCAGAGCGGTCGTCGAGGCGATCCGTGGCCGCGAGCGCTTCCTCGTCACGACGCACGAGAACCCGGACGGCGATGCGCTCGGGTCCCTGCTCGCGTCGCAGATCGGTCTGCGCGAACTCGGCAAGGACAGCGTCATGTTCCTCGCCGGGGGCGCGCCGCTCCCCGTCGAGTACGGCTTCCTGGCGCTCGCCGAGCTGCAACGCGAACTCCCGGCCGATGCCGCCGAGCGCACGCTGCTCGCCGTCGACTGCGCTAACGAGAGCCGGATCGGCGCGGACGCGGCGGCGCTGCACTCGTCACCGTTCACGATCAACGTCGACCATCATCACGACAACTCGCGCTTCGGCGACGTCAATCTCGTCGATGCGGCGGCGTCGTCGACGGGCGAGGTGCTTCGTGAGGTGTTCGCCGACCTCGGGGTCGAGCTGACGCCTGAGCTGGCCGAGCCGCTCTACGTCGCGCTCGTCACCGACACCGGCCGCTTCCAGTATGCGAACACCACTCCGAAGGCGCTCCGCCTCGCGGCTGAGCTCGTCGAGGCCGGTGCGGATGTGCACAAGGTCTTCCAGGGCGTCTACGAGAGCGTGCAGTTCGCGAAGCTGAAGCTCCTCGCACGGGCGCTCGAGCGGGCGCAGGTCTACGAGGGCGGCGGGCTCGTCGTCTCGTATCTCCTCCGGAACGACTTTGCCGAGGTCGGCGCCGTCGAGCCGTACTCGGAGGGGATCATCGACTTCCTGCGGGCGGTCGAGGGGGCGGATATGGCCGCTCTGATCCGCGAGCCGCCGCGTGGTGGGTCGCCGGCGCGGCGGATTTCGCTGCGTGCCTCTCACGACGAGCTCGACGTCTCTGCGATCGCCCGTGCTTCTGGGGGAGGCGGCCACCGGCAGGCGTCCGGCTTCTCGAGCGACGACTCGATCGCCCAGATCACCGAGTTCTTGAGGCGCGAGTTCCTCTCCGCCTCGGCCGCCGGTTGATGCCGCCCAAGGGTCTCGAGCCGAGCGGGATCATCCTCGTCGACAAGCCGGCAGGGCCGTCCTCGTTCGCGGTCGTCGCCCGCGTCCGTTCCCGCACGGGCACGAAGATGGGTCATGCGGGAACACTCGACCCTTTCGCGACGGGATTGTTGCTTTTGCTCTCCGGCCGGTCGACAAAATTGGCGGGATCGTTCGTCGGTCTCGACAAGCGCTATCTCACGGACATCGACCTGACGGCCCGTACCTCCACGGGCGATCCGGAGGGCGACGTCACAGAGCGGTTGGAGGCACCGTCTCCGGCCGAGCTCGAGCGCAGGCTCGCGGGCCTCCGGGGCGAGATCGAGCTGCCGATCCCAACCGCGTCCGCGGTCAAGATCGGCGGTGAGCGCGCCTACAAGCTTCACCGCCGCGGCATCGAGGTCGAGATGCCGCTGCGGCGTTCGCGCGTGGAAGCGCTCGACGTCATCGCGTATACGAACGGCACCGTCACGCTCGACCTCCGCGTCAGTTCGGGCACCTACGTCCGGGCGATCGCCGCGGCGCTCGGGGGCCACTGCGCGTCGCTCCGTAGGCTCGAGGTCGGCCCGTTCAGCGTCGAGGACGCCGACGAGGAACGGATCATCCCGGCCGACCAGGCGCTGGCGCAGCTCCCATCGGCGCAGCTGCCGTGAGCACGGCCGTCGCGATCGGCACCTTCGACGGTGTGCATCTCGGTCATCGCCGGGTGATCGAGGCCGCGCTCGCGACCGGGCTGCGCGTGCGGGTGCTCACGTTCGACCCGCACCCGCGGGTGGTGCTGGGCAACCGGGTCGAGTCGATCGCGACGCTCGAGCGCCGGCGAGAGCTGCTGGAGGAGCTCGGCGTCGCCGAGGCAACCGTGCTCGACTTCACGCTCGCAGTCGCGCAGCAGGAGCCGGAGGCGTTCGCCGCCGAGCAGCTCGCCGACGCCGACGTCGTTGTCGCTGGTGAGGACTTTCGCTTCGGGCGCAAGCGCCAGGGCGACCTTCCGCTCCTCGAGTCGCTCGGCTACCGGGTGCTCGCCGTACCGCTGCTCGAGGGGGTGTCGTCGACCGAGATCCGCCGGTTGCTGCATGCGGGTGCGATCGAAGCTGCCGCGGACCTGCTCGGCCGGCCGCCCGAGCTCGACGGCGTCGTCGTCAGCGGCGACCAGCGCGGCGGAACGCTCGGCTACCCGACGGCGAACCTCGCCGTCGACCCCTCGCTGCTCGTACCGGCGTACGGGATCTACGCGGGCGCCGCCCTCGGCCACAGGGCGGCCGTCTCGATCGGCACGAATCCGCACTACGGTGGTGAGGAGCGGCGGATCGAACCGCATCTGCTCGACTTCGACGGCGATCTCTACGGCAGCCGATTGGTCGTCGAGCTCTG
Source organism: Actinomycetota bacterium (assembly GCA_030855545.1). Lineage (GTDB taxonomy): Bacteria > Actinomycetota > Thermoleophilia > Gaiellales > Gaiellaceae > Gaiellasilicea. The sequence goes on from JALYRA010000347.1 coordinate 4,434, forward strand.
GCAGCGGTTGCGGGACGAGGAGATCTTCGGGAGCGAGCAGGAGCTGGTCGACCAGATCGCCCGCGACGTCGAGGCGACGAGAGGAGCCGTCCGCCCCGCATAGGTAGGTTGCGCCGAATGAGCGAAAACGGCTCCATGATTCATGCGCGAGGCCTCGTCAAGCGCTTCGGCGA
>JALYRA010000352.1 GCA_030855545.1 Actinomycetota bacterium
TTCGAGGTCAATGCGCCAATCGAAGCCGCGCTCGCGCTCTTCGTCGCCGCCTGGCTGCTGCTGCAGGTGCTCGCCCATGCCGCGCTGCCGCTCGTGCGGCTGAGCTGGTCGGAGGACGGCGGCGAGCTCGGCCGTCCCGGGCTCGCGCTCTCGGCCGCCGTCCCCGTCGCGCTCGTCGCCGTCCTCGGCGTCGCGTGGGCGGTCGAGCCGCCGGTCGTCAGGCTCGCGGCCGGAGAGCACGGGCCGCTCGTGCTCGATCACGCCCAGACAGTGATCGGCGACGACGGCGCGGTCGTCCACGGCGGCATCCTGATCACGGCCGACGACGTCACGGTCCGGAACGTGACCGTTCTCGGCGGCGAGTTCGGGATCGAGGTCGACGGCGCCGAGAGCGTCGAGCTGGAAGATGTCGTCGTCGAGGGAGCTGAGCTCGACGGCATCAACGTGCGCCGCGGCCAGGTCGAGATCCGCGACTGCACGATCCGCTCGCTGCCCGGCGCGTTCGTGCAGGGAATCGACATCTCGTTCGGCTTCGACCTGCGCCCGAGCCTCGTCGAGGGCTGCACGGTCGTCGGGGGGCTCGAGGGGATCGTGACGCACTTCGCCCGCGTGCTGGTGCGCGACAACCACGTCAGCCAGACCGAGCTGCGCGCGATCACGATGACGGAGATGTCGATGGGCTCGATCGAAAACAACGAGGTCGCTGGAGCAATCGGGATCGGGATCTTCTGCGGTGACTTCTCCCACTGCGAGATCGAGGACAACGCCGTCTCCGATATCACGCGGGACGCGTCGGGCGACCACATGCGCCAGGGTGTCGCGATCCAGGCGCACTTCGGCGCCGAGGTGGAACTGCACGGGAACGAGATCGCACGCAGTCCGGGCGGGGTCGCGGCGTTCGTCGACGCGACGATCGTGCGCCGGCGCTAGCAATGCCCGCGCGGCTGCAGCTGATCGCCCGCACCGGGCATCCGGACTTCCTCGATCTGCCCTGGGACGAGCCCTTGGAGGAGTGGACGAGCGAGCGCCTCGTCGAGGTCGTCCGCGGGATTCATCGCCACGTCGTGCGTTTCGTCGAGTACCAGGGTGAGCCGGGGCCGAAGCTGTACGCGATCAAGGAGCTTCCGGCCGAGCTCGCACGGCGCGAGTATCGACTGCTGCGGGCGCTCGCGGGCGATCAGATGCCGGTCGTCGAGGCCGTGGGCGTCGTCACCGAACGCGGTGAGGGACTCGCCTGCGCCCTGATCACGCGTCACCTCGACTACTCGCTGCCGTTCCGGACGCTCTTCGCTCGCGGCAGCGTCCCCGACCTGCGCCGCCGCCTGCTCGACGCAGGTGCCGAGCTGCTCGTTCGCCTTCATCTCGGCGGCTTCTTCTGGGGCGACTGCTCGCTCTCGAACACGCTGTTTCGCCGCGATGCCGGCGCGCTCGCCGCCTATCTCGTCGACGCGGAGACCGGCGAGCTCCACCCAAGCCTCTCGGACGGCCAGCGCCGGCACGATCTTGTGATCGCCGAGGAGAACGTCGCCGGCGAGCTGGCGGACGTCGAGGCCGAGATCGGTCGCGAGGGCGAGCTCTTCCCGGAGGAGACCGCGGCCGAGCTCGTCGCGCGCTACGAGTCGCTCTGGGACGAGCTCACGCGTGAGGAGGCGTTCGGCGACGACACCCGGTACAAGATCGACGAGCGACTGCACCGCCTGAACGAGCTCGGCTTCGACGTCAACGAGATGGAGCTCGTCGCCGGCGACGAGGGCTACACGCTGCGACTGAACCCACGCGTCGTCGAGCCCGGTCACCATCGCCGCCGCCTGCACGCGCTGACGGGGTTGAACGCGCAGGAGAACCAGGCCCGCAGGATGCTCAACGATCTGGCGCGCTACCGCGCCGAGCTCGACAACGAGGGGGGCCGCCCGATGCCCGAGACCGTCGCCGTCCACCGCTGGCTCTCCGAGGTCTTCGAGCCCGCCGTTGCCGCGATCCCGGCCGGCCTGTGGGGCAAGCGCGACGCGGCCGAGGTCTTCCACGAGGCGCTCGAGCACCGCTGGTTCCTTTCCCAGCAGCAGGACGAGGACGTCGGCCTGATGCCCGCCGTGCAGGCCTACGTCGATGACGTCCTCCGCCACGAGCCGGACGAGCGTGCGGTGCTCGAGCCCCGCCCCGCGGCGGAGGACGAAGCGACCTAAGCCGTTGCGACGACGACCCCGGCGGCGCGCGCGAGCCGCGCCTGGCCAAGATCAGAACGTCTGTCGCCTTCGCCGCCCGCCGCTCGTTGCGGGCGAGAGCGAGCACGGAGCCGTAGTGCTCGGCGATCGTCTCGTCGAACGAGTCCGAACATCAGCGCCACGCGACGCTTAGCTCAGCTCTACCCGGTCGATCGTGATCGGCGTGCGGGGCATGTCGCGGCCGTCGCGGTCGGCCTGCGAGATCTTGTCGGCCACGTCCTGGCCGCTCGTGATCTTCCCGAACACGGTGTGCTTGCCGTCGAGCCACGACGCGGCCTCGGTCGTGACGATGAAGAACTGGCTCCCGTTCGTGTTCGGGCCCGAGTTCGCCATCGCGAGCGCGCCACGCTCGACCTTGTGGTCGTTGAACTCGTCCTCGAATTGGTAGCCCGGGCCACTGGTGCCGCTGCCCTCGGGACAGCCGCCCTGGATCATGAAGTCCGGGATCACTCGATGGAAGATGAGCCCGTCGTAGAAGCCCTCGCCGGCAAGCTTCGTGAAGTTCTCGACCGTCTTCGGCGCCTCGTTCGGGAAGAGCTCGATCTCGATGGGGCCTTCGCTGGTGTGAAGCGTTGCGTTTGTCATGCCTGGACCGTAGATGACCCCGCTGAGCGGCGCGCCGCTTCCAGCCGCTCCGAGACCGTCGGATGGGAGAAGAGCCACAGGTAGGCGAGGCGCGGCGGGGTCGGGTCGGGGAGATTCGCTTCGGAGAGCTTCCCGAACGCCGATTGGAATGCGCCGAGATCCCCCGTCTGCTGCACCGCAAAGCGGTCGCAGGCGAACTCCCAGCTCCGCGACAGCGCTGCTTGTAGCGGAGCTGACAGCAACTCGAGTCCCGCGCCGACGAGGAGGACGAGGGCCACGATCCGAGCGTCGCCTGGGCCGGTCGCATCGATCGCCCCGAGCACGGCCCGGGAGGACAGGAACGCCCAGAGCACGAGGATCGAGCCCGCCGCAGCTGCCATCGCGATCGCCGTGCTCCAGGCGACATGGCGGAAGCGGCGGTGGCCCAACTCGTGCGCGACGACCGTGAGCACCTCGGCCGTGCTCGCCTGCTCGATGAGCGTGTCGTAGAGAACGACCCGGCGGGTGGCGCCGAGACCGGAGACATACGCGTTCACCTTGGTCGTACGCTTGCTGGCGTCGGCCACGAGCACCTGGCTGACCGGAACGCCCGCGTGGACGCCGAGACGGAAGACCGCGTCGCGGAGATCCCCGTCCTCGAGTGGCCGGAACTTGTTGAAGACCGGTTCCAGCAGGACGGGCGCCACGAAGCTGAGCAGGAGGATCAGGCCCGAGCCGCCGGCCGCTGCGACGAGCGGCCACCAGGTCGGGAACATCCGCGCGGCGAGCACGAGCAGGGCGAGCGCGAGCCCCGTCAGTACCGACCCGATCGCGACGGCCTTGACGCGGTCGAGCGCAAAGTTGCGGTTGCTCTGACGCGAGAAGCCGTACTCGCGCTCGTGTGTCAGGCCGAGCCAGACCGAGATCGGTAGCCGCACGAGCGCCGAGCCGACGATCAGCACGGTGCCCAGAAGGAGCGCGCCGAGCGCATCGGGCAGGGGATCCACGACCGCTGCCATGGCTTGGCCCGGCGGTGCGAATGCGACGAAGGCGAGCACGCCGAGCCCGATCGCGACATCGGCGAGAATCGCTCGATAGCGCGGATCGTGGTACCGCCGCGCCAACTCGCGGCTTCCCGTCGGTTCCCCCACCTTCCCTGTTCTACCAGGCCTTAACGAGTCGCTAACAGATGTTCGGGAAAAAGCGGGTCTAAACTCAGGTAGTGGCGACCGCGGATCCCTCGGCCGAGATCACTCCCGTTTTCGGGGAGCGGGGAGGGCCGTCGACCGAGCGCGCCGACCAGTGGCGCCGCCTCACGCGCGCCGCCACGGCCGTCGCGATCCTGACCAGCCCGGCGGTCTTCATCTGGTTCAAGGAGTACAACGGCTTCAGCACGTTGTGGGCGCTCGTCGCGACGCTCGGCTCGGTGATCGTCTTCCGCGGCTTCGCCGATCTGCTCTTCCGCCGGATGATCCCCTGGCCGAGCCTCTTCGGCGCCGACAGCCAGCGCCTGCGCGAAGAAGACGTGATGGGCCGACGCCGGGCCTGGTACTGGCGAAAGAAGGCGCGCCTCGCGTTCATCTTCGTCTTCGTCACGACGATCGTCTGGCTCGCGCGCGGCGAGGGATCCTGGCTGGGCACGCCGGGCTTCCTCTTCGGCAAGGTGGGCGAGATCCTCTCCACCCCCACGCTCTGGGTGCAGGTCGTCTTCGTCTTCTTCCTCTTCATCGCCAACTTCGGGATCCTGATGGGCCCGATGCTCTTGATGGGCATCTCGCAGATCCGCGGCTTCGAGCCCGGCGACGCGCAGTGGGGCGTGAAGCTCGGCGACGTTCGCGGCCAGGTCGAGGCGAAGGAGGAGGTGCGGCGCGTCGTCACCCTCTGGCAATCGGGCGAGGCGTTCGAGCGCGCCGGCGGCAAGCGCGAGCGCGGCTTGCTCTTCCTCGGCGCGCCCGGCACAGGCAAGACGATGCTCGCGAAGGCGATCGCGACCGGCTTCAACTCGCCGTTCGTCTCCATCCCCGGCTCGGGCTTCGCGCAGACGTTCATCGGCGTCGACGCAATCATTGTCCGCTTCCTCGCCTGGAAAGCGAAGCGGCTCGCGCGCAAATGGGGCGGCCAGTGCATCGTCTTCATCGACGAGATCGACGCGGTCGGCATGCGCCGCCAGGCTCTCGGCGGCGGCGCTCCGATCGGTGGCTTTACCCCGCCCGACATCAGCGACCACCTCTTCTTCGGGCCGCACGGTGCGCTCACCGGGAGCGGCGACCTGATCCTCGAGACGCGGCGTTGGCGCGAGCGGATGTTCGAGCACCGGGCGCCGGAGCGGCAGGGGCCGTCCGGCCTCCAGAACCGGCTCGCCGGCGTGCTCAACTTCATCATGCCGGGGATGGGCGGCGGTGGCGGACTCGCGCTCAACCAGCTGCTCGTCGTCATGGACGGGATCGACAACCCGCCGTTCACGAAGCGCGTCCTCACGAGCCGCTTCAACACGTTCCTCGACGCGACGTACATCGTCCCGCGGCGGCTCGGCAAGATCTCGCTGCGGCTGCCGCCGCCCGGGCCGCGCGGCGACCAGATCTACTTCATCGGCGCCACCAACGTGCCGCTCGACCGGCTCGACCCGGCCCTGATCCGCCCGGGACGGATGGGTCGCCACGTCTGGTTCCGAACCCCGACGAAGCAGGACCGGATCGACGTCTTCGACCTCTACATCACGAAGGTCTCGCACGAGGCCGACCTCGACACGCCGAAGCGGCGCGACGAGATCGCCCGGATCACGAACGGCTATTCCCCGGCGATGATCGAGCAGGTGTGCTCGATGGCTTTGACGCTCGCCCATCACGAGGGTCGCGACCAGTTCGCCTGGGGCGACCTCGTCGAAGCGATGACGACCATCGAGTCCGGCACGGCGATCGGGATCGAGTACATCGAGTCGGAGACGCGTGCGGTGGCGATTCACGAAGCCGGCCACGCCGCCGCAGGCCACGTCTTCATGAAGGGCGCTGAGTCGACGCGGCTGTCGATTCGCATGCGCGGCGGCTCGCTCGGTCATCATCAGGCGCTCGAGAAGGAGGAGCGGTTCAGCCGCTTCCGCAGCGATGAGATGGCGCGCCTCGTCTGGACGCTCGGCGCGATGGCGGCGGAGCGCGTCTTCTACGGCGAGAACTCGAACGGCGTCGGCGGCGATGTCCAGTCGGCGACCGCGCAGGCCGCGTGGATGGTTGGCGCGTCGGCGATGGGACCCGAGACGGTCACCGTGACCCCGCTCGACGACGAGACCGAGGAAGACGCCCGCAAGCGCGTGCTCGAGCGCTTCGAGAAGATCGGGCTGCAGATCATGAACCGGACGAGCGCGGGCGGGCCCTTCGACGGGAACCCGATCGCCGGCGTCCTCGGCGACCGCGACAAGCGGGCGCTGGCGGCACAGATCCTCGGCCAGGCC
>JALYRA010000365.1 GCA_030855545.1 Actinomycetota bacterium
GAGAGCAGCGCCTCCGTTCGCGCGCGCTCGTCCCCGTCGAGTCCGTCCCAGCCTCCGTCAGGCAGGAGCACGAGCAGGACGAATGCCAGCACCGCCACGACGAGCACGCCCTCGAGCCTGCTGAGGAGCGGGGCACGGCGGCGGAGCGGCCGCGGCGGCTCGACGTCCTCCTCGCTCTCGGCGCCCTCGGGCAGGAAGACCTGCCGTCCCTCCACCTCGACGAGCACGGGCTCGAGCCACTCCTCGCCGCCGAGCTCCTCGATGTCGTGATCCTGTGGGAGTCGCCCGCGTTTCCCGGTCAGTTCCGGCTGGCGGAGCCCTGCGATCAGGAAGTGCAGCTCGAGCCCGGCGAAGGCGAGAAACGGAACCCAGAGCGGGATCGAGTTGCGCAGGCCGGGCAAGAAGAACCACGCGAGCACGAGCACGACAGCCGCCACGCGCCAGCGCCGGGCAAGGGAGAGGGGCCGGTCGTCCATCCCGGCAGCTTGACACCGCCGGTCACTCATACGACCATGCTCGCGAGGTTGCGCGTGCCTTCGGGCTCCTGCGGACGTGCCGGCCCCGAGATGCCCCCGGCAGAGGAGTGACGAGATGGCAAGAGCGCGAAAGCCGCCGAAGCGGCAGCCGAAGCGGATTCCTGAACTGCAACCCTTCGCCCGAGCGGGCGGACGACTGGCGGATCGATACCGCCGAGGACGCCGGGCTCGTCGACGCGGCGCCGCAGGTGCCGCCGCGGACGCGCAGGAGGCGTTCACCGAGGCCTACGGCGTGGAGCCCTGATGCAGGCCGACGAGGCGCTCAAGCTCGACTACGAGCAGACGACGACGCTCGTGCGCGAGTTCACGGACCTGCGGACGAAGATGCTCGCCTTCGTGCCGACGATCACGGGCACCGCGGTCGGCCTGCTGGGCGAGCCGCGCCCGGTGGCGGAGCTGCTCGGCATCGCGCTGCTCGGGCTCGTCGCGACGCTCGGAATCTTCGTCTACGAGCTGCGGAACGCAGAGCTCTACGACGCAGCCGTCCGGCGGGCGAAGGAGCTCGAGCGCCAGCTGGGCTTCCCGACCGTGCACGGGCTCCAGGGAGCGGGCGGCGTTCTCGCGGCGCCGCCGGGGCGTTGGTTCGCGCACGACCGCGGCTGGGCGTTCGTCTACTCGGCCGCGGTCGCGGGCTGGAGCTACCTGGCCGCGTGGGGGTTCCTGCGCTGGATGCTCATCGACAGCGCGCAGACGATCGCCGCGGTCACCGGGATCGCGGTCGGATTCCTCGTCGCGATCGCGGTGATTCGCTTCAAGCTGCTACCGTGAATGCACGGCGGCCATCCGGCCCCGTGGAGATCTAGCTTCTCGTTCCTCCTTTTTAGGTTGTTCGAGGTCAGTTGTGTCTCGAACCTGCTCGAACCCAAGGAGTCGAACAACGTGTCAAAGTCTTTCCAGGAGCTTGGCGTCAGCGCGCCCGTCATTCGGGCGCTCGAGACGACCGGTATCACCCAACCGTTTTCAATCCAGAATCTCGTCTTGCCGGACGCGCTCGCGGGGCTCGACATCCTCGCCGAGTCGCCCACCGGCTCCGGCAAGACACTCGCCTTCGGTCTGCCGCTCATCGAGCGCACGGCCGGCTCGAACGCCCGACCGGGCGCGCTCGTGCTCGTGCCGACGCGTGAGCTCGCGTTGCAAGTCGCGGCCGACCTCCGCCCGCTCGCCAAGGCCAAGGGCCTGCGCGTCGAGACTGTCTACGGCGGCGCCCCGATCGGCATGCAGATCAAGAAGGCCCGCGACGCGCACGTGCTCGTCGCGACGCCCGGCCGCCTCTTCGACCTGATCGAGCGGCGCGCCGTCAACCTCAACGACGTCCGTGTCCTCGTCCTCGACGAGGCCGACCGGATGCTCGACATGGGCTTCAAGCCCCAGGTCGACCGCATCCTCCGAGGTGTCCCGACGAACCGGCAGACGATGCTCTTCTCCGCCACCTTCGACGGGGCCGTCGCCGAGCTCGCTCGCAACTACACCGTCAAGGCAACGCACGTCCGCGGCACGCTTCCCGCCGAGGCCGAGCGCGGCGAGGTCGAGCACTCCTTCGTGGCCGTCACTGCCGAGGACAAGCTCGACCGGCTCGTCGAGCAGCTTCGTCTCGACCGCGGCCTCGCGCTCGTGTTCGTACGGACGAAGCACGGCGCCGACAAGCTCGCCCGCAAGCTCGAGCGCCAGCACAACATCAAGGCGGTTGCGATGCACGGCAACCTCTCGCAGAACCAGCGCGAGCGGGCACTCGCTCAGTTCGAGTCGGGGCGCGTCTCGACGCTCGTCGCCACCGACGTCGCCGCCCGCGGCCTCGACGTCGACGACATCACGCACGTGATCAACTTCG
>JALYRA010000376.1 GCA_030855545.1 Actinomycetota bacterium
ACCCCGACTCGCGTGCCGGGCGTCGCGTCGACGAGCTCGCGCGCGATCGACAGCACGTCCTCCTCGAGGTCGCCGGCGACGAGGAACGAGGCGCGGTCGCGGCGGGAGGCGGAGAGGTAGTGGCAGCCACGCCCGTCCAGCACCCGGGCGGCATTCGCCCGGACGTCCTCGCCCGCCCCGTCCGCGACGGCCAGCAGCGCGGCGTAGCGGTTCTGGGGATCGAGCCCGAAGGCGGCGATCCGGCGGCTGATCTCACGTTCGTCGAGGCGGTCGTGCTCGAGATCCTCCAAGAGGTCGCCGGCGAGCCGCAGCTCGGCGGCGGAGATGGCGTGGCGGCGTGAGAGCTCGAACGCGAGCGCTGACTGGCCGTGGTGGAGCACCAGGCGGTCGTACTCCGAGAGCTCCTCGTGCGGTTTTCCTGCCCGGAGCGCCCAGGTCTCGCCGTCGGCGACGACGGGCAGCTCGAGCACGTGCTCGCAGGCCTCGAGCCGGGTGGCGTGGCGCTCGCCGACGACGCGGCCCGCCTCGTCTACGAGCGCGAGCGAGCAGCCGACGTGATCTCCGAGGATGGCCAACAGAGCGGGTGCGCCATGACCTGCGAGCACCGACTGCGCCAGCCGCTCGTGCACCTCGAGCGCCCGTTCGAGCCGGGCGAGCTGGGCGTTGGCGAGCTGGGCCGAGATTGCCTTCGTCAGCGCGATGAACGGCACCTCGTACGGGACGGTGACGACCGGGAAGCCGAGCCGCTCCGCCTCGTCGGCGAGTGCCGCGGGCGGTTCGGCCCAGCCGAAGCCGACGCCGAAGGCGAGGCCCGCCAGCTCGTGGTCGGCGAGGCGGCGCACGTACTCGCGCTGCGGGCGGGAGAGCTCGCCGACGCCGAGGCCGGTCGTGATCAGGAGCTCGCCGCCTTCGAGCCACGGCGTCGGGTCGGGAAGCTCCGAGACGTGGACCCAGCGGATCGGATTGTCCGCGCCCGTCGCTCCGGCGGCGAGCTCGAGCCCGAGGCCGTTGAGTCCTGCGATGTCTCGGACGGTCAGCATTGGACGCTCGGGCCAAGACGCTACTGCTTGCTCGCCGTCAGAAGCAAGTCCTTGCGTCGTACGGGGTGGCGCCACGAGGGCGAGTTTACGACATGGTGTCGAACGACCGCCACGCGTGGTCGGCCCGCTCGTCTATTGCGCTGCGGCGCGATGCCGCGAGACAATCGCCGCGTGTCCGTCCGCGAGCGCACAACGGGCGACGACGTCCTCGAGGCGCGCGAACGCTACGTCGCGCGCGGTGTCGCAACGCCGCGGCTCGTCGTCGCGCGTGCGGAGGGAGCGACGGTCGAGGCCACGGACGGCACCATCTTTCTCGACTTCGCCGGAGGGATCGCCTGCCAGAACACCGGCCACGGCTTCGCGCCCGTCGTTGCGGCCATCCACGAGCAGGTCGACCGGTTCCTGCACCAGTGCTTCATGGTCGGCACCTACGAGCCGTACGTGGCGGTCTGCCGTCGGCTCGCGGAGCATTCGCCCTGCGCGGGTGAGACTCAGAAGTCCATTCTGGTCAACTCGGGCGCGGAGGCGATCGAGAACGCGGTCAAGATCTCACGCGCCGCCACCGGGCGCCCAGCCGTCGTCGTCTTCGAGAACGGTTTCCACGGACGCACGCTGCTGACCATGGCGATGACGAGCAAGGTGCGCCCCTACAAAGCAGGGTTCGGACCGTTCCCTGGCGAGGTCTACCGAGCGGCAGCGCCCTATCCGTACCGCGGCGTCGACACAGACGCGGCGATTGCCTCGCTCGAGCACCTGTTCAAGAGTGAAGTGGAGGCGGAGTCCGTCGCGTGCGTCGTGCTCGAGACCGTGCAGGGAGAAGGCGGGTTCATCCCGATGCCGAGCGACTATCTGGTTCGGCTGCGCGAGGTCTGCGACCGGCACGGGATCGTCTTCGTCGCCGACGAGGTTCAGTCCGGCGTGGGGCGGACCGGCCCGATGTGGGCGATCGAATGGAGCGGGGTCGCGCCCGATCTGCTCGTTTCCGGCAAGTCGCTCGGCGGCGGCCTCCCGCTTGCTGCGGTCACCGGTCGAGCTGAGCTGATGGATGCGCCCGGCCCGGGCGGGCTCGGCGGCACCTTCGGCGGCAACCCCGTCGCGTGCGCGGCGGCGACCGTCGTTCTCGACACCGTGGCCGAACTCGCGTTCCGCACCGGTGCCGACGAGCTGGGGCGGACGTTGCGCGCTCGCCTCGAGGAGCTGGCCGCGCGGCACGACCGGATCGGGGAGGTGCGAGGCCTCGGCCCGATGCTTGCGCTGGAGCTGCGCGACCAGAGTCCAGAGCTTGCCCAGCACGTCACCGCCGCAGCCTTCGAGCGCGGCCTGCTCCTGCTCGCATGCGGCCTGCACGGCAACGTGCTCCGGTTGCTGCCGCCGCTCAACGTCACGGACGAGGATCTCTCCCGAGGCCTTCAGCTCCTGGAGGAGTCTCTTGCAGCGAGCTGAGATCGACGTCCGCGTCACCGGGCTCCGCAAGCGGTACGGCGACGTCGCGGCCGTCGACGGGGTCGATCTCGAGATCGGGCGCGGCGAATTCTTCACGATGCTCGGCCCGTCTGGCTCCGGCAAGACGACGACGCTGCGCGCGATCGCCGGTTTCGAGCGGCCGGACGAGGGCCGGATCGAGCTTCGCGGCAAGGACGTCTCGAACCTGCCGCCCTACGCGCGCGACGTCAACACGGTCTTCCAGGACTACGCGCTCTTCCCGCACATGACCGTCCAGGAGAACGTCGAGTACGGCCTGCGGGTGAAGAAGGTGCCGCGGGTGGAGCGCCGGCGGCGCGCCGAGGAGGCTCTACAGCTCGTGCGGCTCGAGGGCTACGGCGGCCGCAAGCCAGCGCAGCTCTCGGGCGGCCAGCGGCAGCGCGTCGCGCTCGCTCGGGCGCTCGTCAACCGTCCGCAAGCGCTCTTGCTCGACGAGCCGCTCGGCGCGCTCGACCTCAAGCTCCGCCAGGAGCTCCAGGTCGAGCTGAAGCGGATCCAGCAGGAGCTCGGGATCACCTTCGTCTACGTCACCCACGACCAGGAGGAGGCGCTGACGATGAGCGATCGCGTCGCGGTCTTCCGTGACGGCAAGATCGAGCAGACCGGGACGCCGGCCGAGGTGTACGAGCAGCCGGCCAGCGAGTTCATCGCCGGCTTCGTCGGTGTCTCGAACGTGCTCGAACGGCCAGGTCCGGGAGGGGCAGTCCGGCGCTTCACGGTGCGGCCGGAGAAGATCCGTCTGCTCGGCGAGGGCGAGAGCCCAGGGCGCGATGCGACGGTGGAGGAGGGCCGGATCGCCAACGTCG